>NZ_JAAGPC010000217.1:0-13011 GCF_017104595.1 Burkholderia sp. Tr-20390
GCGCTCGGCGTGCGCTTCACGCTGCGCGGCTGGCAGCCGGCCGAGGATGCCGAACGCCTCGCGCGCTGGTTCGACGAACCGCGCGTGCGCGACGGCTGGCCGGGCACGCAGCCCGGCGCGGACGGTCCGCAAGGCACCGCGCCCGACACCGATCCGCACGTGATTCCGCTGGTCGGCTGCTTCGACGGCGAACCGTTCGCATATTTCGAGGCGTACTGGCTGAAGGAAGACGCGCTCGCGCCGCACGTCGCGGCGCGCGACTACGACCGCGGGCTGCGGATGCTGGTCGGCGAGTCGCGCTGGCGCGGCCCGCAGTGCGTCGCGGGCTGGCTGCCGTCCGTCGTGCATTACCTGTTTCTCGACGACCCGCGTACCGAAGCGGTCGGCTGTGCCGTTCCGGCCGGCCACGCGCGGGTTGCCGACCATCTCGCGCGGCACGGCTTCGCGCGGCAGCGCCGTCTCGCGCTGGCCGACGCGCAGCCGCTGTGGATGCGCACGCTGCGCGAGACGTTCTTCTCCGGCCGTCACGTCTGACGCGCCGGATTCACCGACAAGGGAGCTGAGACATGCAGAGAGAAACCGTATTCGACCTGATCGGCGTCGGCTTCGGGCCGTCGAATCTGGCGCTGGCCATCCGCCTCGAGGAACGGCGCGCGGCGCGCCCGCTCGCCCATTGCTTCATCGAGCGCCAACCGGAATTCGGCTGGCATCGCGGCATGCTGCTCGACGACTGCCGGATGCAGATCTCGTTTCTGAAGGATCTCGTCACGATGCGCGATCCGACGAGCCGCTACACGTTCATCAACTATCTGTTCGAACGCGGCCGGCTGAACGAATTCGTCAACCTGAAGAACTTCTATCCGACCCGCGTCGAATTCCACGACTACCTGAGCTGGGTGGCCGACGCGTTCGACGATAGCGTCCACTACAGCGAGACCGTCCTCGCGATCGAGCCCGTGCACGGCGACGGCGAGAAGATCGACGCACTGCGCGTGCTGTCGCGCGACGCCGCCGGCCACGAGCGCCAGCGCGTCACGCGTGCGCTGTCGGTCGGCGTCGGCGGCACGCCGGCGATCCCGGACGCGTTCGCCGCGCTCGGCCGCGACCGCGTGATCCACTCGTCGTCGTACCTGACCGACATCGACCGGCTCGTCGCGTCGCCGGACGGCGAGCGCCGCCGCGTCGCGGTGATCGGCGCGGGGCAGAGCGCGGCCGAGGTGTTCATCGATCTCGCGCGCCGCTTCCCGCACGTCGACGCGAGCCTCGTGATGCGCGCAGGCGCGCTGAAGCCGGCGGACGACAGCCCGTTCGTCAACGAGATCTTCAGCCCCGAGTTCACCGATGTCGTCTATGCGCAGCCGCACGACGCGCGCCGCGCGCTGCTCGAGCGCTATCGCGACACCAACTACGCGGTGGTCGACCGGCCGCTGATCGAACAGATCTACGAAATGCTGTACCTGCAGCGCATCGACGGCACGCCGCGTCATGCGCTGCTCGCGAACAGCGCGATCGAGGCCGCGGTGCGCACCGCCGACGGCCGCATCGAGCTGACGCTGCGCGACCGGATGAGCGGCGACACGCGCGTCGAGCGCTTCGACGCGCTCGTGCTGGCCACCGGCTACCGCCGCGACACGCATTCGGCGCTGCTCGACGGGCTCGCGCCGCACCTGGGCGACGCACTCGCACGCGGCGACGTCACGCGCGACTACCTGCTCGCGACGCCCGCGCACTTCGCGCCGCGCATCTACCTGCAAGGCTGCTGCGAAGACAGCCACGGCCTGTCCGACACGCTGCTGTCGGTACTGGCGCGCCGCGCGGACGAAATCTGCGCGTCGCTCGAAGACGGGATCGCACCCGCCCATGAAGAAGGCGCGGCCCGGGCAACACAGGAAAAACGACAGGAAAACGGGGCGAGCGCGAGCCGGATGGCTTTCGCTCTTTGACAAAGGCGCGGTCGGAGACCGCATGAAAAAACTGGAGCAGAGAAAGATGGAGTGGGCAACAGGCACGCGTTTGCGTGCGATCGCAGCCGCGGCGAGCGTGGCGTTCGGGGTGGCGGCAGGGCACGCACAGGCCCAGACGGCGCCGGCCGTGAACGCAGGCGCGGCGGCGGCCAGCAGTGCGCAGAACGGTGCGGCCGCGAGTGCGTCGGCCAGTGCGTCGACCGGCACGCTGCCGACGATCAACGTCAACGCGGCCTCGGAAGGAGACGGCACGGTCGGGCTCGTCGCGAAGCGCAGCCGCACCGGCACGAAGACCAGTACGTCGATCAACGAGATCCCGCAGACGATCAACGTCGTCACCGCGCAGCAGATCGAGATGACCGGCGCGACCGACGTGAACGCGGCCCTGCGCTACGTGCCGGGCTTCTCGTCGTACGGCTCGGACAACCGTTCCGACTGGTACGCGGCGCTGCGCGGCTTCACGCCGACCGCGTACGTGAACGGGCTGCAGGTGCCGAACACGATCAACCTCGCGAGCTGGCGCGTCGATCCGTACATGATCGACAGCATCAGCGTGCTGCGCGGGCCGACCTCGGTGCTGTACGGCGCGGGCGACCCGGGCGCGATCGTCGACGTGCAGACCAAGCTCGCCGACGGCGAGCGCGTGCGCGAGGCCGGCGTGCAGATCGGCAACTACGCGCGCAAGCAGTTCATGATCGACGTCGGCGACAAGCTCGACCCGGACGGCAAGTACGCGTACCGCTTCGTCGGCGTCGCACGCGACGGCAACGCGCTGACCGGCCCGAACAACGACCAGCGCGTCGCGCTCGCACCGTCGTTCCGCTGGCGTCCGAACGCGGATACGTCGCTGACCTTGTCGGCCACCTATCTGCAGGACTGGGGCGACATCTCGTCGAACTTCCTGCCCGCGGTAGGCACCGTGCTGCCGAACCCGAACGGCCAGATCAACAAGGACGTGTACGAAGGCGACGGAAACTTCAACTACTACCGCAAGAAGCAGTGGTCGGTCGGCTATCAGTTCGAGCGGAACCTGACGCCGGCGTGGACGTTCCGCCAGAACACGCGCCTGATGTACCTGTCGCTCGACAACGGTTCGGTATTCGGCAACGGCTTCGTCGACGGCAGCACGACCGACGTGTCGCGCTGGGCCGGCGTGTTCCAGATGAACTACAGCCGCTTCGACATCGACAACAACCTCGAAGGCCGCTTCGCGACGGGCCCGCTCCAGCACACGCTGCTGCTCGGCTTCCAGTACAACCGCCAGACCGCGACCGACAGCGAATGGCTCGCCGCCGCGCCGCCGCTGAACATCTACAACCCGGTCTACCTTCCTGTCACGAAGGCGGTGTTCACGCCGGACTCGACGTTCCGCACCAACACGTACACGACGATGAACACGTTCGGCCTGTACGCGCAGGACCAGATCAAGTGGAACCGCTGGACGCTGACGCTCGGCGGCCGCGAGGACTGGGTCAACATGCGGATGGACGACCGTGCGGCCGGCACGTCGACGAAGGCTGACGTCACGGCGTTCACCGGCCGTGTCGGCCTCACGTATCAGGGCGATTACGGGCTGTCGCCGTACGTCAGCTACGCGACGTCGTTCAATCCGCTGATCGGCGTGAACCTGGTCGGCGGCGGGTTGCCGCAGCCGACCCGCGGCAAGCAGATCGAAGCCGGCCTGCGCTGGCAGCCGCCCGGCAAGAACCTGATGCTGAACGCGGCGATCTACCAGATCAACCAGACCAACGTGCTCACGCCGGCGCTGCCGAGCCAGGACAATACCGGCACGAAGTCGGTGCAGACGGGCGAGGTGCGTTCGCGCGGGATCGAGTTGAGCGCGACCGGCAAGGTCACGCGCAACCTGTCGGTGATTGCCTCGTACGTGTATCAGGACGTGAAGAACGTGAAGGCCAACGACGTGTCGCTGAACAACTGGCCGGTCGACATTCCGCGCCCGCGCCAGATGGCGTCGCTGTGGACCGACTGGACGTGGCACACGGGGCCGCTCGCGGGCTTCGGCCTCGGCGGCGGCATTCGCTACCAGAGCGCATCGGCCGGTGCGGCCGACAACTCGCTGACGGTATCGAGCGTCACGCTGTTCGACGCGGGCGTGCACTACGACACGCGTAACTGGCGCTTCGCCGTGAACGGAACGAACCTGGCCAACCGTCACTACATCAGCGGTTGCCAATCGGCAAACGTCTGTGTGTTCGGCACCGACCGTACCGTGATCGCGACCGCGAAATACAACTGGTGACGATGTGCGCCGCGGCCCGCCGGCCGGCCCTCGCGGCCGGCGCGAGCGGGCCGCGGCGCCTTCGTCCGCTTTTCCACGACGCATCCATGCCGAAGAAAAATCTCGTCTACATCCAGTCGCTGCGCAACGGCGCGGCCGATCGTGCCGGCCAGCCGGTCGCTTATCAGGGCGGCACGCGCTACATGAAGGCGCCGCTCGAATATCTCGTCGAACGCCTGAACGACTCGCCGCTCGGCGAGCGTTACACGCTCAAGGGCGTGATCGTCGACGACGACGACGGTTCGCCGGCCGACCGCGCGAAAGTCGCCGACTACGGTTTCGCCCGCACGCCGGGCCGCCCGTGGATCCTGCCAGAAGGGTTGACGGTGCAGGGCCGGCCGGTCGACGAACTGTTCTGCACGATTGCGTCGACGTACCGGCGGCTGCCGCGCGACGCACGCGAGCGCGTGGCTGGCAAACAGGCGTTCGAGCGCCGCCTGCTCGAGCGCCTGCTCGAACTCGACGCCGACGTCGTCGTGCTCGACGGGCTGCTCGTGATCCTCGACGAACTCGTGCGGCCCGGCGCTCGCTTTCACCGGCGCATCGCCAACATCCACCCGGGCATCACGACCGACGGCTCGCCGTACCAGCGGCGCGGCGCGTGGGCGACGCTCGACGCGCTGCACGGCGCGCGCGGCGAACGGGTCGACTGGTCGAACGGCACGACGTCGTCCGTCGAGCCCGTGATGATGACGGGCGCGTCGTTTCACTACGTCGACAACGGCATCGATTCCGGCGAGGTGATCTGCGACGTGCTCGACACGCCGATCGCGCCGGACGACACGATTCTCGAACTGCGCTGGAACAACTTCCAGCGCAGCCTGTTTCCGGCACTCGAGCGGGGGCTGCACGTCCTCGCCGACCGCCACGACGCGGGAGCACTGTGATGGAAGACACGTTGACGAAACCGGCCGGCGCCGCGGATGCCGTTGAAGGTGAAGTGGCCGCCGCGCTCGACGGCGCCGCACACGGGCAGGCGATGGCCGTCGCCGAGCACACGCTCGACGCGTGGCGGCCCGACGACTCGCCGGACGAACTGCTCGCGGCATTCGTCGCGCTGTTCAACACCGACACGCGCTACGACGCGGCGACGATCACGGTGCCGCTCGGCGGCGCCGACGCGGCAGCCGTGGCGGCGTACGTCGCGCGCGCGGTGCGCGAGGGCGTGATCGACGGCGCGCAGGTTGCCGGCGACGCGCTGCGCTTCACCGTGTCGCGTGCGACGTTCTGGCAGAACCCGCGGCCGTGGCTGAAGGCGCCCGCGTCGGGTGGCATGCCGCTGCGCCATGTGATCACGAACGGCCACCGGCACCCGGTGCGGCCGCCGTCGCCGGCCGGCGAGATCTACGCACGCACCATGCCGCAGGTCGGGATGACGTTCAGCCTGCGCACCGTCGATGTCGACGCGCACGCGGACCTGTTCAGCGGCTGGATGAACCTCGATCGCGTCGCGCACTTCTGGGACCAGCGCGGCACGCGCGACGAGCACGCGGCGTATCTCGCCGAGCGGCTCGCCGATCCGCACATGCACCCGATGATCGGCTATTTCGACGACACGCCGTTCGGCTATTTCGAGTTCTACTGGGCGAAGGAAGACCGTCTCGCGCCGTTCTATGACGCGCACGACTATGACCGCGGGCTGCATCTGCTGATCGGCGATTCGCGCTTCCAGAGCGCCGGCAAGCTGCATGCGTGGTGGAGTGGGGTGCTGCACTACATGTTCGTCGACGAACCGCGCACGCAGCGGCTCGTGGGCGAGCCGCGCGTCGATCACGTGCGGCACATCGCGTACATGCACCGGCTCGGGTTCTACACGCTGAAGGAGTTCGACTTCCCGCACAAGCGCGCGGCGCTCACCGTGATCGAGCGCGATACATTCTTCGACACTTTCAAATTGCCGTGATGGCGCGGGGGCGCGGTGCGGCGCGAGGTGGCGCGCGGGCATCGGCCATCCGGGATATGGACCGCGCGGCCTGCGTCGTGAAGAATGGATCGCTCTCCTCATCGACGACAGGCCCGCGACATGGCAAAAACATCCGCGACAGCATGGGGCGCGACATCCGGTTTGCGCGCGCCCGCATTGACATATGCCGGCATATGCCCAGAATGGACGCATCGTACTCCCATGGAGTGGCTCATGCGCACCGTTTCCATTTTCAAGAACGCCTGTAACCAGGCCATCCGCATCCCGAAGGACATGGAGTTCGAGGGGGTGACGGAACTCGAGATCCGCCGCGAGGGCGACACGCTGCTGCTGCGGCCGGTGCGGCCCACGTGGCTCTCGTTCGCGAGCGAACCGCCGGCCGACGCCGACTTCCTCGCCGAACGCCCAGCCGTCATCGAGTCCGGCCGCTTCGACCTGTCCGATGGCGGTGGCGCCGCACCGACGGAGTCCGGCCAGTGACCACGCTCTACATGCTCGATACGAACATCTGTTCGTTCATCCTGCGCGAGCGGCCGCCCGTGGTGCTGTCGCGGCTGCAATCGTGCGTCAATGCGCAGCACCGGATCGTCGTCTCGGCAATTACGTATGCCGAAACGCGGTTCGGCGCGGTCGGCAGGAAGGCATCGCCGAAGCATGCGGAACTCGTGACGGCCTTTGTTTCGCGGCTGGACGGCGTGCTGTCGTGGGACACGGCGGCCGTTAATGCAACGGCCGCGATTCGTGCCGATCTCGCCGCGCGCGGCACGCCGATCGGCGCGAACGACGCATCGATCGCCGGCCATGCGATCGCGGCCGGTGCGGTGCTCGTCACGCACAACAGCCGCGAGTTCGGCCGGGTCGCGGGGTTGTCGCTCGAAGACTGGGCGGCGTGAGCGCCGTTCGGGATCTGTTCGATCGCTCGGCTGTTGCGCATCGGCGCGTCAAGCGCGCGACGCGGGTTCATCTGCGAGAAAGGCGTTGTGGAATGCGTCGAGATACCGGTCGGCGTCATCGCTGAATTCACCGGGTAACAGCGCAAAGGCACGTGCCAGCAGATCCTGGCCGAGCACGGCATAAGTTGCTTCGTCCGACAACAGCGCACGGATCGCGTCACGCGTTTGCGGCGAAGCGATGCGTTTCGCCTCTCGCGCGAGCAGCGCGGCAGCGGCGAGTCCCGGCTGGAACGCGTGGATCTCGAGCAGGTCCGGCGCGGCATCCCAGATACGTTCGCGATTGCCCGCGTCGTGAAAATTCCGCAGCAGGAGCAGCAGGTCGTACGCATCGCTGTTCTGGCGCGCACGCCGGTCCTTCCAGGCGAGCAGCTTCAGCAGCGCCAGTGCCGGCAGGCTGGCCACCGGTACCACGGTGCGCGCATCGATCGACACAGGCTGTGCGGTGTCCACGGCTTCCTGAAACCCGAGCACGTTCAGCACGAATTCACCGCCGGGCGGCCATGCGATTTCACCCGGGGGCGTTTCGAGCGGCCCGAACGGAACGAGATCCAGCTCCGTGCGAAAACCGTGCGCGCCGCTTTCGAACAGCAGTTTCTGCTGTTGTTTCGGTGCGCGCGTGAACTGCCCGGTCGCGACAAGTGCCTCGACGAGTTGCGCGTGAAACGGCCAGCTCACCGCGCACACTGCGACGTCGACATCTCGCGTCGCGCGCACCGGCCGGATGCCGTGCACGTGCCACATCAGGATGTCGCGCGCGGTGGCGCCGGCGACCACGAACGCCGTGTCGAGGCGCGCGCAGGCCGAGCCGACGGCCTGCAGCAACGCGACCGCCGCGGGCTCCAGCGGCCGGCGTGCGTCGACCTCAAGCGGGCGGTTGGGCGAGGTATCGGTCATGGATGCGATCGGCGATGGAAAGATTGCGGCTGTCGCCGGACGCGACGAGATCCGCGTAGATCAGCAGCGGCGGTACGACCGGTACTTCCTGCTCGCGCCAGGCAAGCTCCGCGGACCGCGGCCAGAACGCTTCGACGATCTCGACATCGCCGCGCTCGTCCGGACGCAGGCGGCCCTGAAGCAGCAGCCGGTTCGACGCGGTGCCGTGCGTATAGACGGTGATCACGGCGGGTTTCAGGCCGTGCGTCAGCAGGTCGGCTGCCGGCTCGCCGCCGAATCGCGCATCGAATGACGCGAAATCTACGCCGCGCCACCAGTCGGGCGCGAGGCTGGCAAACCGGCGGCTCGGCAGTTTCGCGCGCAAGCGGCTCGGATAGAGCGCGACCCATTCCTGCACGAAGCGCGGCCAGTCGGGCATCAGGCGCTCGCCGTTGCGGCGTTGCCCGACGAGGCCACGCGCGATCAGGTCGTCCATCGCGAGATTGACCGTACCGAGTGCGACGTCCGATGCAGCGGCGATCGCCCGATACGGTTGCGCGACCAGGCCCGGCTGTGTCGCGAGTGCGAACATCACGGCCAGCCCCTTCGGCGTCGTCGCGCGCGACGCCTGTCGGCGCGGTGTGCGTGCGGGCTTCGGCCGGCCCGCGATCATCACGGTCGCCTCCGGTTCGATCAGGCATGCGTTGCCGGCGGTATCGAGAAACGGGATGCCCTGCTCGGTCAGGCCGGCGGCCAGTTCCGCCGAAAGATACGGTGCGACCAGCATCAGCGACCGTTCGCCGGGCGTTGCGGTGTCGCCGCGGCGGCGCAATTCCGCGAGCGCGCCCGCCAGCGATTCGACGCGCAGGCTGATGACGACCGGCATCTCGAATGCCTGCCCGGCAACGTCGAAGCGGATCATGGCGTCGGCGCGCGCCTTGCCGGCGGCCGGCACACGCACGGGCCGGGCACGAAAGCGCCGGGTCGAGCTTTCGAACGCGGCGCAGGCTTCGTCGAGCACGTGCTGCTCCGACACGGAGAGGGAAGTGTTCACGGGCATCAAAGGGAATCGCTTGTTCACCTTTTTGTCAGCGTACACAAAAAATGTACAAGCGTCAAAAAGTGAACAAGAATTCGCAAGATATTGATGTATCGGAACTATTTTTTGATTCTGAACGATAGTCACCGGGGCCCTCATGCGCAAGAAATCGATGGGTGGCACACAGTTTTGCGCGTTCGGCTTCCGCGCGGCAGTCGTCCGGATGGCCAGCTTGCGCGCCTCGCGCATCGTTCCCAATATGGCAACCGCCGGTTGCTACCGCGACGACTTTCCATCTGCCCGGTTGCCGTCGAACCCACTATCCTTGCCTGCATATTCCCCCACAGGACAGGAGACGACACCGTGACGCACAGCGTGATTCCCGCAGGCCTCGCCGACGAAATGATCGAGATCCGGCACCGCATCCACGCCCACCCCGAGCTCGGCTTCGAGGAATTCGCGACGAGCGACCTCGTCGCGGAGCAACTGCAGTCATGGGGCTACACGGTGCATCGCGGGCTGGGCGGCACGGGCGTCGTCGCGCAGTTGAAGGTCGGCAGCGGCGAACAGCGTCTCGGCCTGCGCGCCGACATGGACGCACTGCCGATCCACGAGGCCACGGGCCTGCCGTACGAGAGCAGGATCGCCGGCAAGATGCACGCGTGCGGCCACGACGGCCACACGGCGATGCTGCTCGCGGCCGCGAAGCACCTGGCGCGCGAGCGCCGCTTCTCGGGCACGCTGAACCTGATTTTCCAGCCGGCCGAGGAAGGGCTCGGCGGCGCGAAGAAAATGCTCGACGAAGGGCTGTTCGAGCTGTTCCCGTGTGACGCGATCTTCGCGATGCACAACATGCCCGGTTTCCCGACGGGCAAGTTCGGCTTCCTGCCGGGGTCGTTCATGGCGTCGTCGGATACGGTGATCGTCGACGTGCAGGGCCGGGGCGGCCACGGCGCGGTGCCGCACAAGGCGGTCGATTCGGTGGTCGTCTGCGCGCAGATCGTCATCGCGCTGCAGACGATCGTGTCGCGCAACGTGTCGCCGCTCGACATGGCGATCGTCACGGTCGGCGCGATCCACGCGGGCGAGGCGCCGAACGTGATTCCCGATCGCGCGCAGATGCGCCTGTCGGTGCGCGCGCTGAAGCCGGAAGTGCGCGACCTGCTCGAGACGCGCATCAAGGAAGTCGTGCATGCGCAGGCGGCCGTGTTCGGCGCGACCGCGACGATCGACTACCAGCGCCGCTACCCGGTGCTCGTCAACGATGCGGAAATGACCGCGTTCGCGCGCAACGTCGCCCGCGAGTGGGTGGGCGACGCGAACCTGATCGACGGGATGGTGCCGCTCACCGGCAGCGAGGATTTCGCGTTCCTGCTCGAGAAGCGGCCGGGCTGCTACCTGATCATCGGTAACGGCGACGGGGAGGGCGGCTGCATGGTGCACAACCCCGGCTACGACTTCAACGACGCGGCGCTGCCGACCGGCGCGTCGTACTGGGTGAAGCTGGCGGAGTCGTTCCTGGTTTGACAGCGGAAACGACGCTTACGGCGCGAGGCTCTGCATCGACAAAGTCGCCGCAACAGCGGAGCGCCGGAAGTACCAAACTTGGGAAAATGTTGGCCACATTGAAAGGAAAATGACTCATGTCGCAAAACACATCCGTTTCTCGGGGCGGCCACTTTGACGAATTCGTTGATACCCAAGTGCAATCGGGGCAATACGGTTCCACAAGCGACGTCGAACGAACCGGTTTGCGGCTTCTCGAATCACGCGACATGCAGGTGCGCGCATTGCAGGCAGCGTTGAAGGCCGGTGAGGTATCGGGAGCACCCAGGCCATTCGACCGCGAGGCCTTCCTGGCCCGCATGCGGGCGACGCATGACGGTTAAAGGCAGCTTCGGCCTGCCCCGCTGGCCGAACTCGATCTCGAAGACATTTGGCGCTATACCGTCGGGCGTTGGTCGCTCAAGCAAGCCGACCTTTACCACCGCGATCTGATCGGAACCATGGAAGCGCTGGCGCGCGGTGAAAAGGTCGGCCGGACTTGCATTGTTCGCGATGGATATTTCCGGTACGCCGTGGGCTCCCACGTCGTGTTCTATCGTGAAACGGAATACACGATCGATGTGATTCGGGTCCTGCATCAACGCATGGACATCGAACAACATTTGTAATCGCACAAGGCAGGCGTGTGATCGTTGCGACGGGGCATGCAATCCCGGTATGA
This sequence comes from Burkholderia sp. Tr-20390, assembly GCF_017104595.1. Lineage (NCBI taxonomy): Bacteria > Pseudomonadati > Pseudomonadota > Betaproteobacteria > Burkholderiales > Burkholderiaceae > Burkholderia > Burkholderia sp. Tr-20390. The sequence goes on from NZ_JAAGPC010000217.1 coordinate 11,280, forward strand.
CTCGTGCGATCCCGAATCTAGAACGCTTCCCCGCTGAACAACGCCACGACCGCATCCGGATTCGACGGCCAGTACATGTGCATGTACGTCGCGACGATCGCATCGCGACAATAGACGGCTTCGCCGTAGCCCGCTGCGCCATCGGGACGCGCGGCATGCGCGACCGGTTCCAGCGGCGTCGCGAGCCGCGAGTAGTGGAACGTATGCCCCCGCATCGTCCCGCTGCGCGTGTCGAGCTGCTGCATGCCGAGCGCCGCGAACCGGCGCTGCATCATCGCGTGACCCGGCAACAGCCCAAGCATCGGCGTCGTCACGCCGCCCACGTCGGTCAGCGACTCACACAGATACACCATCCCCCCGCATTCCGCGACGATCGGCCGGCCAGCCGCTGCGTGCGCACGAATCGACCGCGCGGTCGCGGCATTCGCCGCGAGTGCCGCCGCATGCAATTCCGGATAGCCGCCCGGCAGGAACAGTGCGTCGCAGTCGTCCGGCACGGGTTCGTCGGCGAGCGGCGAAAAGAAGCGCACCTGCGCACCGAGCGTGTCGAGCAACGCGAGATTCGCCGGATAGATGAACGAAAAAGCCGCATCGCGCGCCACCGCGATCCGCTTGCCGGCAAGCGCACGCGGCAGCGGCGCCGCTGCATCCGGTTCCGCGAACGCAACGGCCGGCGGCAATTCGGCAAGCGCCGTTTGCGCGAGCACGTCGGCCGCGCGATCGAGCCGCGCGTCGAGATCGTCGATGTCGCCCGGCTGATGCAGGCCGAGATGCCGCTCCGGCAGCGCGATGCCCGCATCGGCCGGCACGTGCCCGAGCCAGCGCAAGTCGTCGGGCAGCGCCTGTTGCAGCAGTTCCGCATGCCGGGCCGACCCGACGCGATTCGCCAGCACGCCGTGAAACGGCAGCCCCGGCCGGAACCGCGCGAGCCCGAACGCAATCGCCGCGAAGGTCTGCGCCATCGACTTCGCCGAAATCACCGCGACGACCGGCACGCCGAACGCGGCCGCGAGGTCGGCGCTGCTCGGCGTGCCGTCGAACAGCCCCATCACGCCTTCGATCAGGATCAGGTCCGCGTCGCGCGCGGCGTCGGCCAGCAGCGCGCGGCAGCCGGCCTCGCCGACCATCCCGAGGTCGAGCGCATGCACGGGCGCGCCGCTCGCGCGCGCCAGCAGCATCGGATCGAGAAAATCGGGCCCGGTCTTGAACACGCGCACGCGCCGGCCGAGCCGGCGGTGCAGCCGCGCCAGGCCCGCCGTCACCGACGTCTTGCCCTGGCCCGACGCGGGCGCACTGACGAACAGCGCGGGGCAGGCGGGCATGCTCAGAACTCCACGCCGCGCTGCGCCTTCACGCCTTGCTCCTTGTACGGATGCTTGACGAGCCGCATTTCGGTGACGAGGTCGGCCGCGTCGATCAGCGCATCGGGCGCATGCCGCCCGGTCACGACGACGTGCACCGACTCGGGACGCGCAGTCAGCGTCGCGAGCACTTCGTCGAGCGGCAGGTATTCGTACTTCAGCACCGTGTTCAACTCGTCGAGGATCACCATCCGGTAATCGCCGCTCTCGATCATCCGGCGCGCCTCGTCCCAGCCCTTGCGCGCGGTCGCGATGTCGGCGTCGCGGTTCTGCGTGTTCCACGTGTAGCCGTCGCCCATCGTCACGAAGTCGCATTCGGCCACCGCGCCGAGGAAGTCGCGCTCGGACGTATGCAGCGCGCCCTTGATGAA
>NZ_JAAGPC010000218.1:0-233 GCF_017104595.1 Burkholderia sp. Tr-20390
GGCTTGTCCGTCATACAGACGCGTATCACGACAGTCAATAATCATCCAGTTATGATGTGAACAGAAGACACTACACTCACGATTTACATACATGAACAAACTTCAACGTCACGTTGATGTACCACACATGTCATACCGTAATTTATGTTCACACACACTACGAAACTCAATATTTACTGTCTTGTTGTTTTTAATTTTTTTCTTTTCTTTTTTTTTTTTTTTTTTTTTTTTTT
>NZ_JAAGPC010000219.1:0-12621 GCF_017104595.1 Burkholderia sp. Tr-20390
CCTCGTGCACGACGGCTGCCGTGCCGCGCTGCGCGAACACTTCACGATCGTGCCGGTGCGCGACGAAGCCGAAGGCAGCCGCGTGACGCTGCCGGCCGGCTTCGACGCGACGGCCGTGCGCGTGACCGGCAACGTGGTCGGCGCCGCGCCGTTCACGGGCACCGTCAGCCATCGCGGCTGGCGGGTCGCCGACGTGCGCCTGCCGAAGCTGACGGGCAGCCACGACGCGTCGGTCGTCGCACCGGCGGAGGTGGAACTGTGAGCGATCCGCGCTATTCGATCGGTATCGATCTCGGGACGACCCATTGCGCGCTGTCGTATGTCGACAGCGCCGCGAGCGACGGCGAAACCATCACGCAGCAGGTGCTGCCGATCGCGCAGCTCACCGCGCCCGGCGCGCTGGAGTCGCGCGACCTGCTGCCGTCGTTCCTCTACCTGCCGCATGAAAGCGAACTCACGCAGGGCGACCTGACGCTGCCGTGGACGGCCTCGCGCGGCTTCGCGGTCGGCGAGATGGCGCGCACGCGCGGCGCCGGCACGCCGATCCGCCTCGTGTCGAGCGCGAAGAGCTGGCTGTGCCACCCGGGCGTCGACCGCCGCGCGGCGATCCTGCCGAGCGATGCGCCGCCGGAAGTGGCGCGCGTGTCGCCGCTGGAAAGCTCGATCCGCTACCTGACGCACCTGCGCGAAGCGTGGGACCACGCGCATCCCGACGCGCCGTTCGCCGACCAGGACGTGACGGTGACGATCCCCGCATCGTTCGACCCGGCCGCGCGCGAGCTGACGGCCGAGGCCGCCCGCGCCGCCGGCTACTCGCGGATGACGCTGCTCGAGGAGCCGCAGGCCGCGCTGTACAGCTGGATCCAGAAGAGCCAGGGCGGCTGGCGCAAGCAGGTGCAGGTCGGCGACCTGATCCTGTGCGTCGACGTCGGCGGCGGCACGACCGACCTGTCGCTGATCGCGGTGGTCGAGCGCGAAGGCAATCTCGAACTGCATCGCGTGGCGGTCGGCGAGCACATCCTGCTCGGCGGCGACAACATGGACCTCGCGCTCGCGCATGTCGTCGCGCGCAAGCTCGCGCAGCAGGGCACGCAGGCCGATCCGTGGCAACTGCGCGCGCTCACGTACGCATGCCGTTCCGCGAAGGAAACGCTGCTGTCCGACCCGGCGACCGACGCGGTGCCGCTCGTCGTGCCGAGCCGCGGCTCGAAGCTGATCGGCGGGTCGATCCGCACGGAGCTGACGCGCGCGGAACTCACGCAGACGATCCTCGAAGGGTTCTTCCCGCAAGTCGACGCGGCCGCGCGCCCGGTGAGCCGCGCCCGTGTCGGCCTGACGCAGCTCGGCCTGCCGTATGCGCAGGACGCGGGCATCACGCGCCATCTCGCGGCGTTCCTCGGCCGCCAGGTCGCGGCGCTCGACTCGCTCGAAGGCGTGCAGCGCACGCTGCCGCAGGGCGCGACGTTCCTGCATCCGACCGCCGTGCTGTTCAACGGCGGCGTGTTCAAGTCGACGCTGCTCACGCAGCGCGTGCTCGATACGCTCAACAGCTGGCTCGCCGCCGAAGGTGCACCGCCCGCGCGCCTGCTCGAAGGCGCGGATCTCGATCTCGCGGTTGCGCGCGGCGCGGCGTACTACGGCTACGTGAAGCGCGGCCGTGGCGTGCGCATTCGCGGCGGCACGGCGCGTGCGTACTACGTCGCGATCGAATCGGCGATGCCGGCCGTGCCGGGGCTCGAACCGCCGGTGCAGGCGCTGTGCGTCGCGCCGTTCGGGATGGAGGAAGGCTCGGACGCGGCGCTGCCGCCGCAGGAGTTCGGCCTCGTCGTCGGCGAACCGGTGCAGTTCCGCTTCTTCGGTTCGTCGGTGCGCCGTCAGGACCAGGTCGGCACGCTGCTCGACTACTGGTCGCCGGAAGAGCTGCAGGAGCTGGAAGAAATCCAGGCGACGCTGCCCGCCGAAGGCCGCACCGTCGGCGAGGTCGTGCCCGTGAAGCTGCATGCGCGCGTGACCGAAGCCGGCACGCTCGAACTCGAGGCGATCCCGAGCGGTACGGACGAGCGCTGGAAGGTCGAGTTCGACGTGCGCGGCGCCGCCTGAGCGCGATGAAGCGCTATACGGTCGGGATCGACCTCGGCACGAGCAATACGGTCGTCGCATACGTCGAGGCCGGTTCCGACGCGATCCGCGTGTTCGACGTCGAGCAACTGGTCGGCCCCGGCGCGGTGGCGGCACAGCCGCTGCTGCCGTCGGTGCGCTATCACCCGGCGGCGGGCGAGCTGCCGCCGGACACGCTGCGGCTGCCGTGGGCGGCCCACGCGAAAGCGAGCGCGGCCGGTGCGACGCCGGCCGTGATCGGCCGCTACGCGCGCACGCTCGGCGCGCAGGTGCCGGGCCGGCTCGTGACGAGCGCGAAGAGCTGGCTGTCGCACGCGTCGGTCGACCGGCTCGCGGCGATCCTGCCGTGGGGCGCGGCCGACGGCGTCGACAAGGTGTCGCCGGTCGACGCGAGCGCGAGCTATCTCGCGCACGTGCGTGACGCGTGGGACGCCCGTTTTCCCGATGCGCCGCTCGCGAAGCAGGACGTGATCCTGACGGTGCCCGCGTCGTTCGACGACGGCGCGCGTGCGCTGACGGTCGAGGCCGCTCGGCGTGCGAAGCTGCCCGCGCTGCGGCTGCTGGAAGAGCCGCAGGCCGCGTTCTACGACTGGCTGTACGGGCAGCGCGACACGCTGCGCGAGTCGTTTGCCGCTGCGCGCCGCGTGCTGATCTGCGACGTCGGCGGCGGTACGACCGATCTCACGCTGGTGGATGTCGCGCCGGGCGACGATGGCGAACCGACGTTCACGCGCGTCGGCGTCGGCAACCACCTGATGCTCGGCGGCGACAACATGGACCTCGCGCTCGCGCGCCTGGTCGAGTCGCGGCTGACCGAGCCCGGCACGCGGCTGTCCGCCGCGAGCCTGTCGCAGCTCGTCGAGCGTTGCCGTGCCGCGAAGGAGCGGCTGCTCGGCGACGATGCCCCCGAATCCGTCAACGTCACGCTGCTCGGCGCGGGCAGCAAGCTCGTCGGCGGCGCGCGTTCGGCCGAGCTGACGCGGCAGGAAGTCGAGCAGATCGTCGTCGACGGTTTCTTTCCGCAGGTCGAAGCCGGCGAGTTGCCGCGCCGTGCGCGCGCCGCGATCGTCGAATTCGGGCTGCCGTATGCGAGCGACGCGGCCGTCACGCGGCACGTCGCCGCGTTCCTGAATCGTCATGCGGAAGGCCCGCTGCCCGACACGCTGCTGCTCAACGGCGGCGTGTTCCGCGCGGGCGCGCTCGCCGGCCGTCTCGCGCAGACGCTCGGCGCGTGGCGCGGTGCGCCGCTCGACGTGCTGCACAACGCGCATCCGGACGTCGCGGTCGCGCGCGGCGCGGTGGCCTACGGGCTCGCACGCGCCGGGCATGCGCCGCGCATCGGCGGCGGTTCCGCGCGCAGCTATTTCCTCGTGCTCGACGATGGCGCCGAAGGCGCGGCCGCGCGTGGCGTCTGCCTGCTGCCGCGCGGCACGGAGGAGGGCCACGAGATCCGGCTCGACGATCGTACGTTCGCGCTGCAACTCGGGCAGCCGGTGCGTTTCCACCTCGTATCCACGGTGGCCGACACCGCGTACCGGCCCGGCGATCTCGTCGATCTCGACGGCGGCGATTTCGTGCGGCTGCCGCCGATCGCGACGGTCGTCGACGCAAAAGCGGGCGGCGATGCGCGCGAAACGCCGGTGAAGCTCACCGCGTCGCTGACGGAAGTCGGCACGCTTGAAATGCACTGCATCGCGACCGACGATGCGGCGCGTCGCTGGCGGCTCGAATTCCAGCTGCGCGGCGATGCGCCCGTGCAGGGCGACGACGCTGCGCTCGCGCGGCATCCGCGGCTCGACCAGGCGCTCGAACTGATCGAGCGCTCGTTCGGCAGCAAGGCCGCCGGCGTTACGCCGAAAGACACGCGACGGCTGCGCGCGCAGCTTGAGCAGGTGCTCGGTGCGCGGGAAGAGTGGGACGTTGCGCTCGCGCGTGAACTGTTCGATGCGTTGCTCGCGCGTGCACGTCGGCGGCGGCGCTCGGCCGATCACGAACGTGCGTGGCTGAACCTCGCCGGCTATTGCCTGCGCCCGGGCTTCGGGCATCCGCTCGATGCGTGGCGCATCGAGCAGCTGTGGCCGTTGTTCGACGACGGGATTCAGTATGTGACCGACGCTCAGGTGTGGTCCGAGTGGTGGACGTTGTGGCGGCGCGTGGCCGGCGGCCTCGACGACGATGCGCAGACGCAGGTGCGCGACGCGATCGCGTTCCTCGAACCGACCGACGACAAGCGGCGCAAGCTGCCGTTCGATCCAGGCAAGGTCGGGCCGGCCGACATGACGCGGCTGTCCGCGTCGCTCGAGCGACTGCCTGTCGAACGCAAGGTCGAGCTGGCCGAGCGGCTGATCGCGCAATTGCAGAAGCCGGCCGAGCGGGCACTGTGTGCGTGGGCACTCGGGCGCATCGGCGCTCGCCGGCCGTTCTACGGCAGCGCGCACAGTGTCGTGCCGGCGGAAATCGCCACCGGCTGGCTCGATGCGCTGTTCGCGCTCGACTGGAAACAGGTCGAACCGGCCGCCTTCGCGGCCGCTCAGATTGCACGCATGACCGGCGACCGTTCGCGCGACCTGCCGGACGATACACGCGAGGCCGTGATCAAGCGCCTGTCGGCCGCGAATGCGTCGGCGGCGTGGATCGACATGGTGCGCGAGGCGATCGCGTTCGACGAAGCCGACACGGTGCGCGTGTTCGGCGAAACGCTGCCGGCGGGGTTGAAGCTGCTGGCGGGGTGAGCGGTACTGCCACCTGGCTGCTCGCCAGCTACGTGCCTAGACAGGGCACGATACTCGCAGACGATTCCGTTCCCGCCCCGTACGATCGGGCGCGCCGGACTACGCGAGATCACCTTCCTGGTATGAAGCCCCAAACCCGGTTTCGGCCGGTTTTTTGTTGGCCGGCGCCGGCGCGCGCCTGGACAGAGGTGCAAAAAGTGTCACTTCTGATAACTTTTCTTATCAGAGGACGCTGCCCCAGGCGCCGCTCCCCGACGGCCGATTCACGGGATGTCCGTATTGACGGACGCCGGATCTGTCCTTGCGAGCACACCCGGCAATTTTCCGTACGACTTGACAGACCCGGCAAATTTCCGTACGGTAGCGAGAGGAGGTAACACCCTATGGCTACTACTCGCTTTGAAGCACGCGTCGAGACCGACGTGCTGGCGGTGATCCGCCGGGCCGCCGAGATCCAGGGGCGCACGATGTCGGACTTCGTGGTGTCCGCTGCGCGCGAAGCCGCGCAACGCGCCATTTCCGAGGCGGATGTGATTCGCCTGTCGGTGGCGGACTCGGAGCGCTTCGCCGCGGCGATTCTGTCGCCCGCCAAGCCCACGGACGCTTTGCAGCGCGCACTCGATCATCACGACCAGTTGCTGCGTAACGAATGACCGGTGCGCAGCTCACGGTGGCCGCGCTCGATGCGGCCCATGATCGAACCGGTTTTGAATGTGGCACGCCGGCGCTTGACCGCTACTTGCGCGAAACGGTGACGCAGGACGTTCGTCGCCGCATCGCCGCGTGCTTTGTGATGCTCGACGGCAATGTCGTTGCCGGCTACTACACGCTATCAGCCGCCAGCATCGCGTTGGCCGATTTGCCCCACGAGGTAGCGCGCAAGCTGCCGCGCTATCCCGCGATCCCGGCGGTGCGCATGGGTCGACTGGCGGTTGATCGCCGGTATCGGGGCAGGGGACTGGGTGCAGCCTTGCTGGTCAATGCCTTGCGGCGCGCGGCCGGCTCGGAGATCCCGGCCGTCGCCTTGACCGTCGACGCGAAGGACGAGGGCGCCGCGGCGTTCTATGGCCATTTCGGTTTCCAGTCCCTCACGCACGACCCGTTGGCGTTGTTTTTGCCGTTGGCGACGGTCACGTAGGTGTGGCCGCCGCATCATGCTGAACCGCCCCGGGTTTTGTGGAGGCTCCAACGCTTGAGGGAATGGAGCCGGGAACAAGAAGGCCAATAAGTTTTCCCCAGAAGTCCGAGAGCGCGCAGTGCGCTTGTTACGCGAGCAGCGTAATGAACCCCGTCAATGTGGGCGGCAGTCGAATCGATTGCACCGATGATCGGCTGCCAGGCAGGTGCAAGGCGCGGCTGCGAGCGAAGCGCTGAATTACGTTCGACGACGGTCGAGAGGGGCGTGCCGTTTGCGGTGCTCGACACTTGCCGCACCGTGTCGGATCCGCGCGCGTGTCTCACAACAGACGTTGCGCGCACTTCACTTCTCATTGTCAGGTCTGCGGTTTCGGTGCGCGCTGCGAGTTGACCTGTTCGATCGCCGGCATGTCCAGTAAGTTCTGCGCTGTCGAACGCCGCGCCAGATGAATCCCCGCCAGCATGCAGCGCACCGATCCACCGGCCAGTTCGATCGTCGGCACGTCGAGCGGCAGCAGCCGCGCCGAACGCTCGATCGTCGCGCGCTGCACCGGCGTGAGGCAGTCGTACGCGCGCCGCGACAGCGCGAGCACACGCCCTTCCTTGCCCGACAATTCCAGCGTATTGCCCGCGAAATTCGCGATCTGCGATGCATCGAGCGCGATCACCGTGCGGCCCGTTTCGGCCAGCCGTTGCGCGATCTCGTCACGACGACGGCGGTCGGCGATGAGTTCGAGGCCGACCATCGCGAACTCGGTCGCGACGCTCATCATCACGTTCGTGTGATAGATCGGGCGCCCGTCGGCATCGGCCGTATCGAAGCAGATCGGCTCGAAATTGAAGTGCGTGCAGAAGCGTTCGAGCGCGACCGGATCGGCGCGGCGCGAACGCGCGGTGTACGCGATCCGCGCGACGTGGTCGAGCACCATCGCGCCGGTGCCTTCGAGGAACACGTCGTCGTATTCGAGGCCCGAGTAGTCGATCACGTCCTGCACGCGGTACTCGGCCTTCAGCATCTCGATCACGTCCGCGCGCCGCTCACGGCGCCGGTTCGCGCTGAACATCGGAAAGAGCGCGACGTGGCCGCCCGGATGCGTCGAGAACCAGTTGTTCGGGAACACGGAGTCGGGCGTGTCGCGCTCGCCGTGGTCGTCGAACACGTGCACGCGCACGCCTGCATCGGCGAGCGTCTGCGCGGCGGCCGTGACTTCGTCGCGTGCGGCGGCCGACACGGATGCCGCGCCGTGCGCGCCGTCGGCGGCGGCCTTGCGCTGGAACGCGTTGTCGGCCGCGGTCTGCGGGTTCGGCAGGAAGCGGTGCGGCCGGATCATCACGACGGCGGCCGGCGCCTGGATCGATACGAGATTCATGGAAGGCAGGAGCGAAAGGCAAGGGGCCGGGCGGCGCGCGGGCCGCCCGGGGATGGCCGTCAGCGCGCGAACGCGGCGACGGCTTCGGTCACGTATGCCGCGTGGCCCTGCGCGATCGCGGCCGGGTCGTCGATCAGCGCGAACAGGTTCTTCGGGTCGACAGCCGGCGGAATCAGCGCGATCTCGACGCCCGCGTTGTGCTGCTGCGCGAGCGCATACAGGTAGCGCAACGCCGAGTAATCCTCGAGCGCGAAGCCGACCGAGTCGAACACCGTGACTTCATCCGCGCGTTCGCGGCCGGTCGTCTCGCCCTGCAGCACGCGCCACAGCTCGGTGACGGGGAAGTCGGCCGGCATCTGCTGGATCTCGCCCTCGATGCGCGACTGCGGCTCGAATTCGACGAACACGCGGCCCGCATGCAGCACGCCCGCCTCGAGTTCGGTCTTGCCCGGGCAATCGCCGCCCACCGCGTTCAGGTGCATGCCGGGCTCGATCATGTCGGCCGTGACGATCGTCGCGTATGCCTTGTCGGCGGTGACGGTCGTCACGATGTCGGCGCCGCGCACGGCGTCGGCGGTCGATGCGGCGCGCACCACGCGCAGCGCCGGGTAGGCGGCGAGGTTCTGCACGAGCTTGTCGGTCGCGTGCGGATCGACGTCGAACACGCGGATTTCGTCGATGCCGAGCAGCGTGTGGAACGCGATCGCCTGGAATTCGCTCTGCGCGCCGTTGCCGATCAGCGCCATCGTGCGCGAATCGGGGCGGGCGAGTACCTGGGCGGCGAGCACCGACGTGGCGGCCGTGCGCAGCGCGGTGGTCAGCGTGAGTTCGGCGAGCAGCAGCGGGTAGCCGGTATCGACTTCGGCGAGCGCGCCGAACGCCATCACCGTGTGCATTCCGCGCGCGGCATTGACGGGGTGGCCGTTCACGTACTTGAACGCGAACAGCGACGCGTTCGCGACGGGCATCAGTTCGATCACGCCGTCGCGCGAGTGGCACGCGACGCGCGGCGACTTGTCGAAGTCGGCCCAGTGCAGGTAATCGGCGCGCAGCGTGTCGACGAGCTCGCGGAGGAACGTCGTGACGCCGGTTTGGGCGATCAGTCGGGCGGTGGCGGGAACGTCGAGGAAGCGGGTCATACGTCTGTCTCCTGTCGACCCGAGTGAGCGCTTTAGCGCTTACTCGGGTCCCATGCTTTGCAAATTCTCGGTGCCGGTACGGGTGTCCCTGGCGTTCTGGTCGACCGCGCGGTGCGTCGGCGCGCGTCCCGGCTTCGTGGAAGCGGCCGCGCGGCATATCTGGCCGGTCGACAGAGCCATTATTTCCGCGAGTCGAGCCAACAAAAAGACGGCAAAAGTGGCAGATTTATCGATAGACTTGTCAAATTGCTGGCCAGATATGGCAATTTGACTAAATTGCGCTGGTCGGATTGCAAAGGCTCCGACACGCTGGCGGCCGGTTCACGTTCAACAGGAAGGCCCGTTCATGATCACGCTCGACGACGTCGACCGGCAGCTCATCGCGCTGCTGCGCGACAACGCGCGACTGCCCGTCGTCGCGCTGGCGAAGGAATTGCGCGTCGCGCGCGCGACCGTGCAGAACCGGCTGACGCGGCTGGAGAAGAACGGCGTAATCGTCGGCTATACGGTGCGGCTCAAGCCGGCGGCCGAACGGCACCGGATCCGCGCGCTGATGTCGATCGCCGTGCAGGGCAATCGCGGCGCGGAGGTGGTGAAGGTGCTGCGCGGGCATCCGAACGTCGCGTCGATCCACAGCACCAACGGGCGCTGGGATCTCGTCGCCGAACTGCATGCCGATTCGCTCGAGCACTTCGATCGCGTGCTCGGCGCGATCCGGCTGATCGACGGGATCGCGAATACCGAGACGAGTATTTTGCTGTCGACGCACAAGGCGTGACGCGGGCAGGCGGCGCCGGCGTCAGCGCTCAGGTTTGCCCAGGCGTCAGGCGCTGGTCGCCGATTCCGGAAATACCGGCTCACCTAGCGTCAGCATCAACCGGTTCGCCCACGCGAAGATCGCGACCGCGTGCGACAGGTCGAGAATCTCCTCATGTGTCAGCCCTTCGGCTTCCAGCGCGGCGATATCGCCCGCGTCGACCGTATCGGGCCGCTCCGTCAGCGCGATCGCATAGCGAATGATCGCGCGTTCGCGCGCCGTCGTGCCGGCCGTCACCGGATCGTCGAACACCTGCTCGATCGCGTCGGTGCGCTTCGCGAGCTGCGTAAAGCGCTGCGCATGCACGGACGCGCAGTACACGCAGCCGTTCACGCGCGACACAGCCGTGCTCGCCAGTTCACGCTCCGCGCGCGACAACCCGCCGGGGCCATACATGATCGCGTTGAATACGCCCGAGCGTTGCCGCAGGATCTCGGGAAGATGGACGAGCAGCAGGTAATAGTCGGACGTCTTCGCTTGCGGGTGGCTCGCTTCGAGCACGGCCAGCTGATCGGGCGTCGCGGCATCGAGCGAAACGGTGTCGAGCCAGGCACGCCAGCCGAGCGTGTCGGACGTGAAGCCGTGCGTGGTCGTCGTCATGCGGCCTCCGCTGCGGCACGTGCCTGAAGCGCCTGCGCGGCCACCACGACGCGCAACTGATACGCGACGAACGCCACGAGCTGCGACAGCGCGACGATCGCGGGCGTCGTGAGTCCGGCCGACTTCAGCGCGTCGAGATCGGACGGACGTGCATCGACCGGCGCGCGCGTCAGCAGGCGTGCATGCGCGAGGATCGCGCCGATGCGGCGGGGCAAGGTGTCGAATGCATCAGCGTCCGCACGTGCGATATCGTCGAGCGTGCCGCCTGCGTCGATCAGTCGTGCGCGATAGGTGTCGGCCAGCACGCGAGCGTTCGATTGTTCTGCGACATACCGCGCCGCGTGCAGTCGTTCGATCAACGAAAGATCGGGCAACGCGGGATCGAACAGCGCCGCTTCGCTCAGCCGCGTATGGAGCAGCACCTTGTCGCGTGCGCGACGCAGCGCGGCGACGGCGTCGCCATCGCGCAGGCCGGCCACCGCATCGATCGTGTCCGGCGCATCGGCCGGCGTGATGGATTCAGTCATCGTTTCGGGTTCCCTTCGTCGTCAATGTGATCGATGAACGCGCGCTCATGCGTCGGCGTCGCGCCATTCGTCGCCTTGCAGTTCGGCGTTGGCATACGCGACGAGCGCGTCGTAGTGGCGATCGCGGTCCGCGTCGAACAGCCGGCTCGCAATCCCGTGCGCGAGCCGCCTGGCGCCCGCGCTGATGGCCGGGATATCGCCGGACAGCTTGCCGTGGCTCAGGCTCGCCGCATGGTTGAAGCAGTGAATTCGAGTGATGGCCGCACATGCGCCGGGCTCGCGCTCCTGGAACGCGAACGCGGGGCCGAGGTCGGGCGATTCGGCGAGCTCGTCGATCCACGTGCCCGGCTCCGGTCGATAGCGATCCTTCCAGCGCCGCACCTGCGCGCCGAACGACGCGAATTCCGCGCGCGTCGTCCAGTCCGAATGAAAGCCGGTCGCGAAGATCAGGAAGTCGACCGTGTAGCGTCCGCGCGGCGTCGTCACGTCGAGTCCGTCCGCATGTTCGGCGAGCGTCTCGATCGGGCTGCCCGCATGAAAGTGCGCCTGTTCGTGACGCGACACGCGCAGCACGCTGTCGCGCGGCGGCGGCGTCTGCGACGTCAGCGCGTAGTGCATGAAGCGCCATTTCGTCGCGTCGTCGAGATCGGCGTAGCCGTGCACGAGGCCCGGGCTGCCGATGCCTGTCAGCTTGTTGATGCGCGGGATGTCCGTGCGGCGGAAGAACAGGTCGACGCGCGCGGCGCCGGCTTCGAGCGCGGTGCCCGCGTTGTCGAACGCGGACGCGCCCGCGCCGACCACGCCGATGCGCTTGCCCGCGAGCGCCGCGAAATCGATCGGCTCGGATGAATGGGCCCAGCGCGTGCGCGGCGCGCGTTGCGCGACGGACGGTACGTAGGGGCCGCCGAGCCCGTCGCGGCCGGTGGCGAGCACCACGTGCCGCGCGAGCAGCGTCTGCGCTTCGCCGTTGCCGCGCACGTCGAGCGCGAGCAGGCCGTCGTCGCGCGGGCGCAGCGCGACGAGCGTGGTGTCGTTGCGCACCTGCAGGTCGAGCACGCGCCGGTACCAGCGCAGGTAGTCCATCCATTGCGTGCGCGGAATCTTGTAGAGCGCGTCCCACGCGTCGCGGCCGTATTGCGCTTCGAACCACGCGCGGAACGTCAGCGCGGGCAGGCCGAGCGCGGGGCCCGCGAGCTGCTTCGGCGAGCGCAGCGTGTCCATCCGCGCGAAGGTGACCCACGGGCCTTCGTAGCCGGCCGGCGCGCGGTCGATCACGCACTGGTTGTCGATGCCGAGCAGGCGCAGTTCGGCGGACGCCGCGAGCCCGGCCATGCCGCCGCCGACGATCGCGACGTCGAGCACGCGTGTGCCGTCGGCCTCGCGCGGCGGCACCCACGACGGCGCGGGCAGGTCGAGCCAGCGCAGGTCTTGCGCGAGCCGGGCTTCGAGTGCCTGCAATGGATCGGTCGTCGTCATGCCGCCTCCGGGCGGGTCCGGCGTGCACGCGTCGTGCGGGTTGCCCCACGCGGCGCGCGCTCGGCGCGCAGCCGGTCGCCGCGCAGCAATTCGTCGTGCGCGGCGGCGTCGTGAAAGATCACGTCGTCGAGCAGCGCGCGCGTCGTACGGTGCAGCGCGTCGAGCAGCGCATCGACCGCTGACGTGCGTGCCTTGCCGGCGGGCGTCGCGACGCCGAACGCGAACGGGATGTCGACGTCGAGCGGGCGCGCGACGACGCCCTCCACCGGCAGTGCCACGCCTGTCGCCGGATCGACGATGCCGATCCCGATGCCTGCACGCGCGGCCATGACCGCATTCAGCGACGCATTGGTTTCGATGAACACGCGTGCATCGACTCGCGCGGCCGCGAAGGCCGCATCGATCCGCTGGCGCAGCCGGTGGCGGTTCGCGACCGTCACGATGCGGCGGCGGGCGAGATCGCGCAGCGCGATGCGCGGCTGCGCCGCGAGCGGGTCGCCGGCCGGCAGCACGGCCACGCACGGTGTCTGAGCGATCCAGTGCACGTCGAGCCCCGCGTGCGCCATCGGCAACGTGACGACGCCCGCCCTGCCGCCAAGACCCCTCGCAAGTCGGTACGGAAGCACTAAGCCGCTGCCACCTGCCCGGTGCACTGGCTCCCCCGGTGCCCACAAAGCGGTAGCGTCGCCGCTTCAATTGACCGCT
>NZ_JAAGPC010000220.1:0-12852 GCF_017104595.1 Burkholderia sp. Tr-20390
CTACAACTCGGTGCGTCCGCATAGTGCCCTTGGGCAACTGGCGCCGGACCAATTCCGGCAACTGCATCAACCGAAAACCGGCGAGCCCACTAACTTACGAATGGTGTACTCGGCGGGGTAAGGTCAGATCGGCCAGGGTTCGGTCGCGCGCATGACGGGCCTGCGGCAGCCGCGCGGCAGGCCCGTCATGCGCATGAACGACAGACGAAAAAAAACCGCCCGGCATAACCGGGCGGTCTCGGTGACAGCAAGGTAAGGCAAGGCGGCTCGCGCCGCCCGCACTTACTCGGCTGCCGGATGTTGCTGCGGCTCTTCGGCCGGCGCGCTCGGCGTGCCGAAGTCGAATGCCTCTTCCGCTGCGATCTGGTCGAAACGCTCGCGATCCGACGATTCCTTCGCCTTGCGTGCCTTGTGGAACGCGAGACCGGTACCGGCCGGAATCAGACGGCCGACGATCACGTTTTCCTTCAGGCCACGCAGATCGTCGCGCTTGCCCATGATCGCCGCTTCGGTCAGCACGCGGGTCGTTTCCTGGAACGATGCCGCGGAGATGAACGAGTCGGTCGACAGCGATGCCTTCGTGATACCGAGCAGCACGTTGTCGTACGAAGCCGGACGCTTGTCCTCGGCGATCATGCGATCGTTCTCGTCCAGCATGTCGGAACGCTCGACCTGTTCGCCCGGGATGAAGCGCGTATCACCGTTGTCGGTGATCTGCACACGACGCAGCATCTGGCGAACGATCACCTCGATGTGCTTGTCGTTGATCTTCACGCCCTGCAGACGGTACACGTCCTGCACTTCGTCGACGATGTAGCGCGACAACGCCTCGATACCCTGCAGACGCAGGATGTCGTGCGGATCCGCCGGACCGTCCACGATCATTTCGCCCTTGTTGACGACCTGGGCATCGTGAACCAGAACCTGCTTTTCCTTCGCGATCAGGAACTCGTGCTGATTGCCCTCGAGGTCCGTGATGACGAGACGCTGCTTGCCCTTCGTGTCCTTACCGAACGAAGTCGTACCGGTGACTTCCGCGAGAATGCCGGCATCCTTCGGCGAACGCGCTTCGAACAGTTCCGCCACCCGCGGCAGACCGCCGGTAATGTCACGCGTCTTCTGCGCTTCCGTCGGGATACGTGCGAGCACTTCACCGACCTGCACCTGCTGACCATCCTTCACGGTGATCAGTGCGCCGACCTGGAAGCCGATCTGCACCGCGTGCTCCGTGCCCGGAATCTTCACTTCGTCGCCGTTCGCGTCGAGCAGCTTGACCTGCGGACGCACGCTCTTCGAAGCTTGCGAGCCACGACGCTTCACGTCGATCACGACCAGCGTCGACAGGCCGGTCACGTCGTCGATCTGCTTCGCGACGGTCACGCCTTCCTCGACGTTCTCGAACTTCACCGTACCACCGTACTCGGTGATGATCGGACGCGTCAGCGGATCCCACGTGGCGAGCTGCGTGCCTGCCTTGATCGTCGCACCGTCGAGCTGCAGCAGCGTCGCGCCGTACGGCACTTTGTGACGCTCGCGCTCGCGACCGAAATCGTCGGTGATCATCGCTTCGCCCGAACGGGAAATGACGATCTGCTCGCCCTTCGCGTTCGTGACGTAGCGCATCGTCGCCGTGAAGCGCACGATACCGTTGCTCTTCGCTTCGACCGACGAAGCCACTGCCGCACGCGATGCCGCACCACCGATGTGGAACGTACGCATCGTCAGCTGCGTGCCCGGTTCACCGATCGACTGTGCCGCGATCACGCCGACTGCTTCACCGACGTTCACGAGCGAGCCGCGGCCGAGGTCACGGCCATAGCAGGCTGCGCACAGGCCGTAACGCGTTTCGCAGGTCAGCGGCGTGCGCACGCGCACTTCGTCGATGCCGAGGCGTTCGATTTCCTCGACCGCCGTTTCGTCGAGCAGCGTGCCCGATTCGTACACCGTTTCCTGCGTTTCCGGGTTCACGACGTCCGCCACCGCAACGCGGCCGAGGATACGGTCACGCAGCGCTTCGACGACTTCACCGCCTTCGACGAGTGCCTTCATCGCCACGCCGTTCGACGTGCCGCAATCGTCTTCCACCACGACCAGATCCTGCGTG
Source organism: Burkholderia sp. Tr-20390 (assembly GCF_017104595.1). Taxonomy (NCBI): domain Bacteria; kingdom Pseudomonadati; phylum Pseudomonadota; class Betaproteobacteria; order Burkholderiales; family Burkholderiaceae; genus Burkholderia; species Burkholderia sp. Tr-20390. Next base: position 2,105 of record NZ_JAAGPC010000220.1, read on the forward strand.
ACGTCGACGAGACGACGCGTCAGGTAACCCGAGTTCGCGGTCTTCAGTGCCGTATCAGCCAGACCCTTACGTGCACCGTGGGTCGAGATGAAGTACTGCAACACGTTCAGACCTTCGCGGAAGTTCGCGGTAATCGGCGTCTCGATAATCGAGCCGTCCGGCTTCGCCATCAGGCCTCGCATACCGGCCAGCTGACGAATCTGAACCGCCGAACCCCGGGCGCCCGAGTCGGCCATCATGTAGATCGAGTTGAACGATTCCTGGCGCGTTTCCTTGCCGTCGCGGTCCGTCACCGGCTCCGTCGACAGCTGCTCCATCATCGCCTTGCCGACCGCTTCCGACGTTGCCGACCAGATGTCGACCACGTTGTTGTAGCGTTCCTGCGCGGTGACGAGACCCGACATGTACTGGCGGTCGTACTCCTTCACCTTCTTCGCGGCGTCGCCGACGATCGTTTCCTTCTGCGGCGGCACGAGCATGTCGTCCACGCAGATCGAAATACCGGCACGCGTCGCGAGACGGAAACCCGACTGCATCAGCTGATCGGCAAACACCACCGTCGCGCGCAGACCGCACTTGCGGAACGCCGTGTTGATCAGGCGCGAGATTTCCTTCTTCTTCAGCGGCTTGTTCAGCACCGAGAACGGCAGGCCGTGCGGCAGGATCTCCGACAGGATCGCGCGGCCGACGGTCGTCGCGTACAGCGAGATCTTCGGCACGAACGGCGGTGCGCCTTCCGACGTGTCTTCGTTGTGGACCATTTCGGTGATCCGCACGTTGACGCGCGATGCCAGCTCGACTTCCTTGTTCTCGTACGCGCGGATCACTTCCGACACGCCCGTGAACGACAGGCCTTCGCCCTTGGCGTTAACCGCTTCGCGGGTCGCGTAGTACAGACCCAGCACGATATCCTGCGACGGCACGATCGACGGATCGCCGTTGGCCGGGAACAGCACGTTGTTCGACGCCAGCATCAGCGTACGCGCTTCCATCTGCGCTTCGAGCGACAGCGGCACGTGAACGGCCATCTGGTCACCGTCGAAGTCGGCGTTGAACGCCGCGCAGACGAGCGGGTGCAGCTGAATTGCCTTGCCTTCGATCAGCACCGGCTCGAACGCCTGGATACCGAGACGGTGCAGCGTCGGCGCACGGTTCAGCATCACCGGGTGCTCGCGGATCACCTCTTCGAGGATGTCCCACACCACCGGCGTCTGGTTCTCGACTTCCTTCTTCGCAGCCTTGATGGTCGTCGCGACGCCCATCACTTCCAGCTTGTTGAAGATGAACGGCTTGAACAGCTCGAGCGCCATCAGCTTCGGCAGGCCGCACTGGTGCAGCTTCAGCGTCGGACCGACCACGATGACCGAACGGCCCGAGTAGTCGACGCGCTTGCCCAGCAGGTTCTGACGGAAACGACCGCCCTTACCCTTGATCATGTCGGCGAGCGACTTCAGCGGACGCTTGTTCGCGCCCGTCATCGCCTTGCCGCGACGACCGTTGTCGAGCAGCGAGTCGACGGCTTCCTGCAGCATCCGCTTTTCGTTGCGGACGATGATTTCAGGTGCCTTCAGCTCGAGCAGGCGCTTCAACCGGTTGTTACGGTTGATCACGCGGCGATACAGGTCGTTCAGGTCCGACGTCGCGAAACGGCCGCCGTCCAGCGGCACGAGCGGACGCAGTTCCGGCGGCAGCACCGGCAGCACTTCGAGGATCATCCACTCGGGCTTGATGCCCGAGCGCTGGAATGCCTCGAGGACCTTCAGGCGCTTCGCATACTTCTTGATCTTCGCTTCCGAACCGGTGTTCTTCAGCTCGGTGCGCAGCGTCTCGACCTGCTCGTCGATGTTGATCGCGCGCAGCAGTTCACGCACGCCTTCCGCGCCCATTTCGGCACGGAATTCGTCGCCGTATTCCTCGACCTTGTTGTAGTAATCCTCTTCGGTCATGATCTGCCGCGCCTTCAGCGGCGTCATGCCCGGTTCGATCACCACATAGGCTTCGAAGTACAGCACGCGTTCGATGTCGCGCAGCGTCATGTCGAGCACCATGCCCAGACGCGACGGCAGCGACTTCAGGAACCAGATGTGAGCGACCGGCGAGGCCAGCTCGATGTGGCCCATCCGTTCGCGACGCACCTTCGCCAGCGTCACTTCGACGCCGCACTTCTCGCAGATCACGCCGCGGTGCTTCAGACGCTTGTACTTGCCGCACAGGCACTCGTAGTCCTTGATCGGCCCGAAGATCTTCGCGCAGAAGAGACCATCGCGTTCCGGCTTGAACGTACGGTAGTTGATGGTCTCCGGCTTCTTCACTTCGCCGAACGACCACGAACGGATCTTGTCCGGCGAGGCCAGACCGATCTTGATCGCGTCGAAAACTTCTTCCTGTTGGACTTGCTTGAATAGATCGAGCAGAGCTTTCATTGCTTTCTCTCCGTAGTCCGATTAATTGCGGTCGAGATCGATATCGATACCGAGCGAGCGGATTTCCTTCACGAGCACGTTGAAGGATTCCGGCATGCCTGCATCGATCACGTGATCGCCCTTGACGAGGTTTTCGTACACCTTCGTCCGGCCGGTCACGTCGTCCGACTTCACCGTCAGCATTTCCTGCAGCACGTAGGACGCGCCGTACGCTTCGAGTGCCCACACTTCCATTTCACCGAAACGCTGGCCACCGAACTGCGCCTTACCACCCAGCGGCTGCTGCGTGACGAGCGAGTACGGGCCGGTCGAACGCGCGTGCATCTTGTCGTCGACCAAGTGGTGCAGCTTCAGGTAGTGCATGTAGCCGAGCGTCACGCGACGTTCGAACATTTCACCCGTGCGGCCGTCGTACAGACGGACCTGGTTCTTCGACGGGTTCATGCCGAGCTGTTCAGCGATGTCGTCCGGGAACGCGAGGTCGAGCATCTTGCCCATTTCTTCCTCGGTCGCACCGTCGAACACCGGCGTTGCGAACGGCACGCCTTCGCGCAGGTTCTTCGCGAGTTCGAGGATCTCTTCGTCGGTGAAGCTTTCCAGGTCTTCCTGGCGGCCCGAGTCGTTGTAGATCTTCGTCAGGAACACGCGCAGTTCCTCGATCTTCGCCTGACGCTGCAGCATTTCGCCGATACGCCAGCCGAGGCCCTTCGCGGCCCAGCCGAGGTGCACTTCCAGAACCTGGCCCACGTTCATCCGCGACGGAACGCCCAGCGGGTTCAGCACGACGTCTGCCGGACGGCCATCGGCCATGTACGGCATGTCTTCGATCGGGACGATCTTCGACACGACACCCTTGTTACCGTGACGGCCTGCCATCTTGTCGCCAGGCTGCAGGCGACGCTTGACCGCGAGGTACACCTTGACCATCTTCAGCACGCCCGGCGGCAGTTCGTCGCCTTGCGTGAGCTTCTTGCGCTTCTCTTCGAACGCGAGGTCGAACTGGTGACGCTTTTCTTCGATCGAGTTCTTGATCGCTTCGAGCTGCGCCGCTGCTTCGTCGTCCGCGAGGCGGATGTCGAACCAGTGGTAGTGGTCGAGGTCTTCCAGGTAAGCCTGGTCGATCTTCGTGCCCTTCGCGAGCTTCTTCGGACCGCCGTTCGCGACCTTGCCCACCAGCATGCGTGCGAGACGCTGGAACGCGTCGCCTTCCACGATGCGCAGCTGGTCGTTCAGGTCGAGACGGTAACGCTTCAGTTCGTCGTCGATGATCTGTTGCGCACGCTTGTCGCGCTGGATGCCTTCACGCGTGAACACCTGGACGTCGATCACGGTGCCGCTCATGCCCGACGGCACGCGCAGCGACGTGTCCTTCACGTCCGAGGCCTTCTCGCCGAAGATCGCGCGCAGCAGCTTCTCTTCCGGCGTCAGCTGGGTCTCGCCCTTCGGCGTGACCTTGCCGACCAGCACGTCGCCTGCTTCGACTTCAGCACCGATGTACACGATGCCCGATTCGTCGAGACGGCCGAGCTGGACTTCCGCCAGGTTCGAGATGTCGCGCGTGATTTCTTCCGGCCCGAGCTTCGTGTCACGTGCAACGACGTTCAGCTCTTCGATGTGGATCGACGTGTAGCGATCGTCGGCCACGACCTTCTCCGAGATCAGGATCGAATCCTCGAAGTTGTAGCCGTTCCACGGCATGAACGCGATCAGCATGTTCTGGCCGAGCGCGAGCTCACCCAGGTCCGTCGAGGCGCCGTCGGCCAGCACGTCGCCGCGCGAGACCTTGTCGCCCATCTTCACGATCGGACGCTGGTTGATGTTCGTGTTCTGGTTCGAACGCGTGTACTTGATCAGGTTGTAGATGTCGACACCGACTTCACCTGCGACTGCTTCGTCGTCGTTCACGCGAATCACGATACGGCCTGCGTCGACATAGTCGACGACGCCGCCGCGGAACGCCTGAACCGTCGTACCCGAGTCGACCGCACAGGTGCGCTCGATGCCCGTACCGACGACCGGCTTTTCCGGACGCAGACACGGCACGGCCTGACGCTGCATGTTCGAACCCATCAGCGCACGGTTCGCGTCATCGTGCTCGAGGAACGGAATCAGCGAGGCTGCGACCGACACGATCTGCGACGGCGCGACGTCCATGTACTGGATACGGTCCGGCGTGACCATCATCGTTTCGCCGGCTTCACGCGACGACACGAGTTCGTCGATCAGCTGGCCGTTCTCGTCGATCGCGGCGTTTGCCTGCGCGATCATGTAGCGGCCTTCTTCGATCGCCGACAGGTAGTCGATCTGGTCGGTCACCTTGCTGTCCACGACCTTGCGGTACGGCGTCTCGAGGAAGCCATACTCGTTCAGGTGCGCATACAGTGCGAGCGAGTTGATCAGGCCGATGTTCGGACCTTCCGGCGTTTCGATCGGGCACACGCGGCCATAGTGGGTCGGGTGCACGTCGCGGACTTCAAAGCCTGCGCGTTCGCGCGTCAGACCGCCCGGGCCCAGTGCGGAAACACGACGCTTGTGCGTGATTTCCGACAGCGGGTTGGTCTGGTCCATGAACTGCGACAGCTGCGACGAACCGAAGAACTCGCGGATCGCCGACGAAATCGGCTTCGAGTTGATCAGGTCGTGCGGCATCAGGTTTTCGCTTTCGGCCTGGCCGAGGCGTTCCTTGACCGCGCGCTCGACACGTACGAGACCTGCGCGGAACTGGTTTTCCGCCAGTTCGCCGACGCAACGCACACGACGGTTGCCGAGGTGGTCGATGTCGTCCACTTCGCCCTTGCCGTTGCGCAGCTCGACGAGGATCTTGATCGTCGCGAGGATGTCGTCGTCCTGCAGCGTCATCGGGCCGGTGATCTCGTCACGGCTGACGCGGCGGTTGAACTTCATACGGCCGACCTTCGACAGGTCGTACGCTTCTTCGCTGTAGAACAGACGGTTGAACAGTGCCTCGACCGCTTCTTCGGTCGGCGGCTCGCCCGGACGCATCATGCGGTAGATCGCGATGCGCGCGGCCGTCTTGTCGGTCGTTTCGTCGACACGCAGCGTCGACGAGATGTACGGGCCCTGGTCCAGGTCGTTCGTGTAGAGCGTCTGGATGTCCTTGATGCCCGCTTCGCGCAGCTTCTCGAGCACGCTTTCAGTGACTTCGTCGTTCGCGCTCGCGATCACTTCGCCGGTGTCGCCGTCGACGACGTTCTTCGCCAGCACGCGGCCGAGCAGATAGTCTTCCGGCACCGAGATGAACTTGGTCTTCGCGGCTTCGAGGTCGCGAATGTGCTTCGCGTTGATCCGCTTGTCCTTCTGGACGATGACCTTGCCATCACGATCCGTGATGTCGAAGCGCGCGACTTCACCACGCAGGCGCTCGGGCACGAACTCGAGTTGCGCGCCTTCGTCCATCAGCGTGAAGTTGTCGAACACGAAGAAGTTCGCGAGGATCTGTTCCGGCGTGAGGCCGATGGCCTTCAGCAGGATCGTGACCGGCATCTTGCGGCGACGGTCGACGCGGAAGTACAGGATGTCCTTCGGATCGAATTCGAAGTCGAGCCACGAGCCGCGGTACGGAATGATCCGTGCCGAGAACAGCAGCTTGCCCGAGCTGTGCGTCTTGCCCTTGTCGTGTTCGAAGAACACGCCCGGCGAACGGTGCAGCTGCGAGACGATGACACGCTCGGTGCCGTTGATGACGAACGAGCCCGTCGGCGTCATGAGCGGAATTTCGCCCATGTACACTTCCTGCTCTTTCACTTCCTTGACGACCGGCTTGTTCGGCGATTCCTTGTCGAGGATGACAAGGCGGACCTTCGCGCGCAGCGCGGAGCAGTACGTCAGGCCGCGCTGCTGGCATTCCTTGATGTTGAATGCCGGCGCGGACAACGCATAGCTCACGAACTCGAGACGTGCGAAACCGTTGTGCGAAACAATGGGAAATACCGATGTGAACGCGGCCTGCAAACCTTCAGGCTTGCGTTGCGTGGCCGGCACATCGGCTTGCAGAAACGTGCTGAATGATTCAAGCTGGGTAGCCAGCAAGAAAGGAACTTGGTGAACGATGGGGCGCTTCGCGAAACTCTTGCGAATGCGCTTCTTCTCGGTGAAGGAATATTGCATACGATCTCCGAATCACGGCGGGTGCTATCGAGGCGGAATACCTGGACGTTTCAAACCCGAGTGTTCACCGACTGAGACCCGATGGCCGTCCGACGGCTTGAACGAGCCGAGAAGCTTGGTGGTTGGCCGCTACCAACCGCTGGCTGACGGCAGCGGATGCCTGTGTTGCCCGCTACCCGACCAAACTTGCCTTCTGCAGTCGCTTCAGAAGACAAAGAGAACCGCCATTCGTGACCAATGACAACGATCAGGCGGTTTTCTTTGGCTTCTGGGGCCGATTATTCGGGCTCCCGAATGAGTGCCAGAATAACGTCCCCACAAAGCACAAAAAGGCCGGCGGTGAAAATACCGCCAGCCTTCGCACAGCGCGCCGAAACTTACTTGACTTCGACCTTCGCGCCTGCTTCTTCCAGCTTCTTCTTGGCTTCTTCAGCAGCAGCCTTGTCGACGCCTTCCTTGACAGCCTTCGGTGCGCCGTCAACGACGTCCTTCGCTTCCTTCAGGCCCAGGCCCGTCAGTTCGCGAACTGCCTTGATGACTGCAACCTTGTTGCTGCCTGCTTCAGCCAGAACGACCGTGAATTCGGTCTTCTCTTCTGCTGCAGCAGCTGCGCCGCCGCCTGCCGGGCCAGCGACTGCCACTGCAGCTGCCGACACGCCAAACTTCTCTTCGAATGCCTTGACCAGTTCGTTCAGTTCCAGAACGGTCATCCCTTCGACTGCTGCCAGGATGTCTTCTTTTGCGATTGCCATTTGAAATACTCCTAAATTGAATTCGGATACAGCCAGCGATCAATGACGCTGATGCACGCTCGATTACGCAGCTTCCGCTTGCTTCTTCTCGGCCAGCGCGGCCAGAGCGCGCGCGAAGCCCGAAACAGGCGATTGCATAACGAACAGCAGCTTCGAGAGCAGTTCTTCGCGGCTCGGGATGCTTGCCAGCGCTTGCACGCCAGCCTTGTCCATCACCTTGCCATCGAACGAACCAGCCTTGATGACCAACTTGTCATTGCTCTTGCTGAAGTCGTTGACGACCTTAGCAGCAGCAATTGCATCTTCCGAGATGCCGTAGATCAACGGGCCAGTCATCTGCTCTGCCAGCGGAGCAAACGGCGTACCTTCAACAGCGCGACGCGCCAGCGTGTTCTTCAACACGCGCAGGTAAACCTGTTGCTCACGCGCTTTCGCGCGCAGCTTGGTCAGATCGCCAACCGCAATTCCACGATACTCAGCCAGCACAACGGTCTGGGCCTTCGCGACTTGCGCGGAAACCTCAGCGACGACGGCTTGCTTGTCTTCTCTATTAAGCGGCACGGTTAGCCTCCAGAAACGATACGTTCAGCGCGGCCGGCATGGCCGAAACCTCACGTACCTCGTTCAACAACGGCGTCCGACCTCGTTAGGAGTATTTCCACCTCACGCCGGGAATCGCTTCGCGGCCTGCGGCTTCACCACTGCAAAACTTTTTCGGGTTCGCCATCTGCGTTGGCTTGAATTAAGGGATCACCTGACTGCTGCGCCCCACCAACGGTCTTTGATAACCGGTTGCCCGCCCTACCGCACGAACAACCGCCCAAAGCCCATGTAGGCCGCTTCGCGAACGAAGCGGCCCGAATACTTGCTTACTGTGCTGCCAGCGTAGCCTGGTCGACACGCACGCCGACGCCCATCGTGCTCGACAGTGCGATCTTGCGCAGGTAGACGCCCTTGCTCGTTGCCGGCTTTGCCTTCTGCAGCGCTTCGATCAGTGCCGACAGGTTCGAACGCAGTGCGGTCGGCTCGAACGATGCACGGCCGATGGTCGCGTGGATGATACCGGCCTTGTCGACACGGAATTGCACCTGACCAGCCTTCGCGTTCTTGACGGCGGTTGCGACGTCCGGCGTGACCGTGCCAACCTTCGGGTTCGGCATCAGGCCGCGCGGGCCGAGGATCTGGCCGAGCGTACCGACGATACGCATCGTGTCCGGCGAAGCGATCACGATGTCGAAGTCCATCTGGCCAGCCTTGATCTGCTCTGCCAGGTCTTCCATACCGACGATTTCCGCGCCTGCTGCACGTGCTTGTTCAGCCTTCTCGCCTTGCGCGAACACAGCAACGCGAACCGACTTGCCCGTACCTGCCGGCAGAACGACCGAACCACGAACGACTTGATCCGACTTCTTCGCATCGATGCCGAGCTGGACTGCGACGTCGATCGACTCGTCGAACTTCGCGCTCGCGCATTCCTTCACGAGGCTCAGTGCGTCTTCGATCGCGTACAGCTTCTGACGATCAACCTTGGCGGCAAATGCCTGACGGCGCTTGGAGATCTTAGCCATTTACACGCCCTCCACAGTGATGCCCATCGAGCGTGCGCTACCAGCGATGGTGCGAACGGCTGCGTCCAGATCAGCTGCCGTAAGGTCCGGCATCTTGGTCTTCGCGATTTCTTCAGCTTGAGCGCGCGTGATCGAACCGACCTTGTCGGTGTGCGGCTTGCTCGAGCCCTTGTCCACCTTCGCCGCCTTCTTGATCAGGACGGTCGCCGGCGGCGTCTTCATCACGAACGTGAAGCTCTTGTCAGCGAATGCCGTGATGACCACCGGCACCGGCAGACCCGGCTCCATGCCTTGAGTCTGCGCGTTGAACGCCTTGCAGAACTCCATGATGTTCAGGCCGCGCTGGCCCAGTGCCGGACCGACCGGCGGCGACGGGTTGGCTTTACCTGCAGGGATCTGCAGCTTGATAAAGCCGATAATCTTCTTTGCCATTTGTGAACCTCATTGGAACGCCAGAGAAGGCGTTCGGTGAGTAATAACGCGCTTTCGCCGCTGGCTACTGACGCTCCTCAACGGCCATGACGCGGACCGTAAGCGCGAAGGTGGGCAGCCGAGGCTGCCCACCGAATCGGGATCAAACTTTTTCGACCTGACCGAACTCGAGTTCGACCGGGGTGGATCGGCCAAAGATGGTGACCGACACACGCACGCGCGATTTTTCGTAGTTGACTTCTTCGACAGTGCCGTTGAAGTCCGTGAACGGGCCTTCCTTGACACGCACCATCTCGCCGACTTCGAACAGGGTCTTCGGGCGCGGCTTCTCAACGCCTTCCTGCATCTGCGACATGATCTTCTCGACTTCCTTCGGGGAAATCGGGGTCGGGCGGTTGCGCGCACCGCCGACGAAACCGGTGACCTTCGCGGTGTTCTTCACGAGGTGCCACGTTTCGTCCGTCATTTCCATCTCAACCAGCACGTAGCCGGGGAAGAAACGACGCTCAGTCACTGCCTTGTGGCCGCCTTTGACTTCGACCACTTCTTCGGTCGGGACCAGGATCTGACCGAATTTGTCCTGCATGCCAGCACGTTCGATGCGCTCCTGAAGCGCACGCTGCACGCTCTTCTCCATACCGGAGTAGGCGTGCACGACGTACCAACGCTTTCCGCTCGGGGATGCCGGAGTATCGCTCATATCATTTCCAACCCAGAATCGCCGAGAAAATCACCCATTCGATCGATTTGTCACTCAACCAGAGGAAAATCGCCATCACGAGCACGAAACCGAACACGACGAGTGTGGTTTGCGTTGCTTCCTTGCGGGTGGGCCAAACGACCTTCCGGACTTCCTTGTACGAATCCTTGGCAAAGGCGATGAGACTCTTGCCAGGTGCGGACATGAGACCGACGGCCACGCCGGCGATGATACCTACCGCCAACGCAGCACCGCGGACATACCATTGCTGATTGGCCAGCCAGAAGAAGCCCACGAATCCGGCCAAGACCAACAATACGCCCAGGGCCAGCATCAGCTTATCGCCGGAGGTATTTACAGTTTCGACGGATGGATTCGCCATAACACCTTAAAACAAATGCCACGTAGGACACGTGGCTATTTTTTGGCAGGGGCAGAGGGAATCGAACCCCCAACCTTCGGTTTTGGAGACCGACGCTCTGCCAGTTGAGCTATACCCCTAAACCATGCTGGGGCTGGCTGTTGCCAGCCCCAAAACTGTCGATCAACGAATAACTGGCTTACTCGATGATCTTGGCGACGACGCCGGCGCCGACCGTACGGCCACCTTCGCGGATTGCGAAGCGCAGACCTTCTTCCATCGCGATCGGAGCGATCAGCTTCACCGTGATCGACACGTTGTCGCCCGGCATCACCATTTCCTTGTCCTTCGGCAGCTCGATCGAGCCCGTCACGTCCGTCGTAC
>NZ_JAAGPC010000221.1:0-12628 GCF_017104595.1 Burkholderia sp. Tr-20390
TCGGCGTGGTTGCGTTCGGCACGCTCGCACGCGGCGACGAGCGGCCGCTGATCGTCGACCGCCACGATCACCTGTACCTGTCGCGCTATTTCGACTATGAGCGGCGGCTTGCCAATGCGCTCGTCGCGCAGGCCGGTGTGGCCGCACCGGACGACGGTCTCGCACCCGACCGGTTGCGCGACAGCCTCGCGCGTTACTTCGGGCCGGCAACCGGCGAAGTCGACTGGCAGCGCGTCGCGGCGATCGTCGCGCTGACGGGCCGCGTGACGATCGTCAGCGGCGGCCCGGGCACGGGCAAGACGACGACCGTCGTCGGCGTGCTGGCCTGTCTGCTCGACGCGCATCCGGGGCTGCGCGTCGCGCTGGCCGCGCCGACCGGCAAGGCCGCGCAGCGGATGCAGGAAGCGCTGCATGCACGGGCCGGCGACCTGCCGCCCGAACTCGCGGCGCGCCTGCCGGATACGTCATACACGCTGCACCGGCTGCTGGGCGGCGGCGGGGCGGCCGGGTTCCGGCATCATCGCGACAATCCGCTGCCGTACGATCTGATCGTCGTCGACGAGGCGTCGATGATCGACGTCGCGCTCGCCGCGCATCTGCTCGATGCGCTCGCGCCGGGTGCGCGGCTCGTGCTGCTCGGCGACAAGGACCAACTGGCCGCGGTCGAGGCGGGCGCCGTGTTTGCAGAGTTGAGCGCGCGGCCGGCGTTTACCGCCGCGGCGCGCACGCGCATCGCGCAGGCGCTCGGCATCGACGAGGCGGCATTCGTCGCGGCGCTGCCGGTGCGGGACGAAGCCGCGACCGCGGCGATTCCGGCTGCAGATCCGGTTTCCGCCGCGGCCCGGGCGCCGGCGCCTGCCGCGGCCGCTGCGCGCAAACCAGCGTCGCGACGGAAAGTCGACGTGCGACAGGCATCGCTTTTCGACGACGAACCGCAGGATGACGACAGTTCGCCGTCCAGCGTCGAGCCGCCGCCGGCTGCTGGTCCGGTGCTGACCGGAACCGGTGAGCCTGGTGAGGCTGGCGCGGCGGGCGAAGCCCCCGCGTGGATCGAGGTCGACGAACTTGCGTGGCTCGACACCGTCGAGCTGCCGCCGTTCGACGCGGGCGACGCGGCGCTTGCGTCGATCACTTCGATATTGCCGGACGAAACCGCCACCGCGTCGGCCGCACCCGCACCCGCACCGCTCGCCGACTGCGTGGTCTGGCTCGAACGCAATTACCGCTTCGGTCTCGATTCACCGATCGGGCGGCTGTCGCTCGCGATCCGCAGCGGCGACGTGCAGGCCGCGCTCGACGCGCTGCCCGCCGACGATTCGGCCGCCGCGTCATTCCACGACGATGCGGGCGAGTCGCTCGCGTCGTCGACAGTCGAGCGGCTCGCGCGGCGCTTCGGCGCTTACCTCGACGCGTTGCGCGACGCGCTGGCCGCGCCGGTGCCCGATCCGCTGCCGCTGTTCGACGCGCTCAACCGGTTCCGGATCCTGTGCGCGACCCGCAGCGGCCTGCGCGGCGCGGAGCACGTCAATGCGCTCGTGGCCGCGCACGTGCGCCACGCGGCGCGGGTGCCGCTGGCGGTCGGCGCGCACTGGTTCACGGGGCGGCCGATCATGGTGACGCGCAACGACTATGCGCTCGGGCTGTTCAACGGCGATATCGGCATTGGGCTGCCCGACGCGCACGGCGTGCTGCGCGTGTGGTTCAGGCGCGCGGACGGCACCGCGCGTGCGGTGTCTCCGGCCGCGCTGCCGCCGCACGAAACCGCGTTCGCGCTGACGGTCCACAAGTCGCAGGGCTCGGAATTCGACGAAGCCGCGCTCGTGCTGCCGGCATCGTTCGGCCGCGTGCTCACGCGTGAGCTCGTCTATACGGCCGTCACGCGTGCCCGCACACGTGTGCAGGTGATCGGGCCGCGGCGCGTGCTGGCGCAGGCGGTCGCGACGCGTACGCAGCGCGATTCGGGGCTCGCGGCACGCGTCGACGAGGCGCTGGCACGGCGCCGCGCGGAGGCTTCGCGATGATGATCCGCTATACGCTCGATCCGGCCGAAGTCGAATGGACGGCCGTGCGCGCGCAGGGCGCGGGCGGGCAGAACGTGAACAAGGTGTCGAGCGCGATCCACCTGCGCTTCGATATCCGCGCGTCGTCGTTGCCGCCCGTCATCAAGGAGCGGCTCCTTGCACTGTCCGACCAGCGCATCACGCGCGACGGCATCGTCGTGATCAAGTCGCAGGAATATCGCACCCAGGAAAAGAACCGCGAAGCCGCGCTGGCGCGACTCGATGCGTTGATCAGCGGTGTTGCATTCACGCCGCGTGCGCGGGTCGCCACGCGGCCGACGCGTGCGTCGAAGGAGCGGCGGCTCGAGCACAAGTCGCGCCGCAGCGTGGTGAAGTCGGGGAGAGGGAAGGTGATCGACTGACGAATCGATGGCGGGTGAACGACTGGCGCGCGCGTCGTTTGCCCACCGTCGTGCTGGCTAGCGCATCACGGTCCCGGCGCTGTCGAGCACGAAGTCGACGCAGAACACGACCAGCCGGTTCTGCGCGCGGATCGCGACGGCGGCCGTATAGCAGTCGCGGCCTTCCGTCAGCGAGAAGTGCGGGCCCATCAGCGCGACGCGTCCGGGCGCGGCGATCGCGCGCTGGAAATACGGGCGCCGCGACCAGTTGCTGTGGGTTTCCGGGAAGAGCGGCGAGAGGCGCGTGAAGCCCGCCTGGCCGTCGTCGGCGCGCGCGCCGATCGACGGCAGGAACTGCTCGCCGGTTTCGTCGGTGACGAACACGCGGCGCGCGGCCGGCACCGCGAACACGCGCTGCGCGGCGTCCTGCAGGTTGCCGCTTGCGGAAAACGCCGCCGCGCCGGACAGCACGAGCCGCTCGATCGCGTCGAAGCCGGGCTGCTCGGCGACGACCGGCGTGTGCCGGCGCGCGATGAAGCGCTGCCACGCGGCGTCGAGCATCGCGGGTGCTGCCGCGCTGGCATGGGCGATCGATGCATCGGGCTGGCCGAACTGGAAACCCTGCACGAAATCGATGTCGGCTTCCATCAGCGCCTGCAGCGAGTCGTCGCTCTCGACGCCCTCGGCGAGCACCATCGCACCGGCCTGATGCAGCATCGACACGAGGTGATGCATGATGCGGCGATCGTCGGCCGAACCGGTCGAGCGGACGACGAGCGAGCGATCGAGCTTGACGATGTCGGGGCGCGCGCGCCACACGCGGTCGAAATTCGAGAATCCCGTGCCGAAGTCGTCGATCGCGATCAGGAAGTCGCGATGCTGGATCATGTCGATCGTGCGGGCGAGCGCGGCTTCGTCGCGCGACGGCTGTTCGACGACTTCCAGCACGATGCGGTTCGGCGGCAGCGCGAAATGCCGGCACAGCGCCTCGACGAATTCGCGCTGCACGAGGCCCGAGTCGAGCACGCGCGGGTTGACGTTCAGGAACAGCCAGCCGTCGCCGATGCCCTGCGCGACGAAGTTGGCCGTGTGCAGGCAGCGCGCGAGCCGGTCGAGCAGCAGCGCGTCGGCGTCGGCGCGCGTCTTGTCGAACAGCGCGGCGGGCGAGATCAGTGCGCCGTTCGGATCGACGACGCGCAGCAGCGCTTCGTAGCCGACGACCCGCTTGTGCGTGATCGACAGCACGGGCTGGAACACGCTGCGCAATGTCGTGGTGCGATAGGTGGCGACCCAGCCGCCGGGCGTCGGCGTGAGGCGTTCGAGCAGGGAGTCGAGCGAGAGGTCGCGGGCGGGCTTCATGTCAACGGTGCCCGGGGCCAAGCGGCAGAACGACGGCGCGCCGCCACGCTGAAGCAGTCGCACGCGCCGGCGGACGCGAAAGGGCATGGAACATCGAGGCCGCCTTCTGCGGGTAAGTGTCCGGAGTGTAACGGGAACGCGGCGGCTCGCGTATCAGGGAAACTCCAGACACACGCGGGAACGGAACTGCGGCCGGCGCCGCTCGCATGCGCGCCGCGCATGACCGCCGCGCAGCGTCGGGCGTCGCCGCCGCACATGACAATCCGGCAGCATGGCATGGCATGGCATGGCATGCCATGCCATGCGAGGCGAGGCGGGAAATCCTGGCGGCCGGCAAGTAGTGAGCGGCGGTCGCCGTCAGACGAATGCCGTCGCGCCGCGGCACCATTCGCGGGCGCGGCGATCAACAGCCCGCGCCCGGTCGTCACGCATCACGGCCGGAACGACGGCGGCGCGTGCACCCGAATGTATCGTCAGGTCGCTTCGCCGCTGCGCGGCCGGATCCCGGGAATCCGCTTGATCGCGCCGGTCGCGAGCGCGGTGCCGACGAGCACGATCGCGCAGCCTTCGATCATCACGGCCGACACGTGTTCGCCGAGGAACAGCGCGCCCCACAGCAGGCCGAACACGGGAATCACGAACGTCACGGTAATCGCTCGCGCGGGGCCGATGTGCGCGATCAGGTGGAAGAAGATGAAATACGCGATGCCGGTGCAGGCGACGCCCAGCGCGAGCACCGAGCCCCACGCGTGCGCGCTGACCGGCGCGGCCGGCCAGGTGGCGATCGCGAACGGCAGCAGCAGGAGCGTCGAGCCGATCATGCTGCCGGTCGCGTTGACGAGCGGATCGACGCCGGTCAACTTGCGCTTCGTGTAGTTGGCCGCGATGCCGTACAGCAGCGTCGCACCGAGCGCCGCGGCGGCGGCGAGCGCGGTCGCGGCGGCGCCCGTTTCGCCGTGCGCATTCGCGATCTGGTTCCACACGAGCGTGAGCACGCCGGCGAAACCGATCACGAGGCCGAGCGCGCGCGGCAGCGACAGCTTGTCCTTCAGCCACAGGTAGGCCACGAGCGCGCCCCACAGCGGCGTCGTCGCGTTGATCACCGACGTCACGCCGGCCGACAGCGTCAGTTCGGCGAACGCGAACAGGCAGAACGGAATGCCCGAGTTCAGTGCGCCGACGACGAACAATGGCCATGCATGACGGCGCAGCCGGGCGCCGAGATCGGCGGGTTTGAAGCGCGTCAGCGCGAAGCCGGCGAGAAACAGCGCGCCGATGCCCACCCGCAACGCCATCAGCGGCGCGACGCCGAAATCGACCACGCCGACTCGGATGAACAGGAAGGACGCGCCCCACAGGGCGGCGAGCACGGTCAGCAGGAAAGCGTTCTTGGGCGACATCGATCGGCGAGGGCGGGGACGGGATGCGAGGAATCTTACACCGCGTTACCGCCCCGTCGTTTCACGATCGGATGAAACGACAAGAAACGGCCATTCCGGCCGTTTGCCGCCGGGCGGCGGACGCCCCGCCACGTGCGGCGCGACCGATCAGGTCAGTGATGACGCCAGCCGCCGCGTCCGCCGAACCCGAAATTGAGCGACAGCGCCGGGCCCCAATAACCGCCCCATGCGGGTGCATAGGCCGGCGCCGGATAGTAGTAGGCGGGGGCCGGATCGACATACACGGGCGCGGGCTGTACCGGCACCGGCGCCGCCGTGTAATAGCCGCCCGGATAGTAACCGTACGGGTAATAGCAGCCGGCAAGCGTCGTGCAGGCAAGCGCCGCGGCGACGAGGGTCCTGTTCATGATGTGTCTCCGGCGGAGCCGGCTATCGGCAGATGCTTGAAGCTTAGGCCGAGTCCCGATGACACGGTATGAGAAACGGTAACCGATCATTTCCGGGGGGGCGGCCGCGCCTGTTGCGGTGCGACAGACGAAAACGGCGCTTCCGCCCCGCGGAAACGCCGTTGAACCGCCCGGCCCGCCGCTGGGCGACGACGCCCGGCCGGCCGATGTCGGATTGCTTACTTGCCGACCTGGTTACCGATGATGCCGCCGGCCGCCGCGCCGCCCAGCGTCGACAGCGCGTTGCCGCCGATCGCCGCGCCGGCAACGCCGCCGACGCCCGCACCGATTGCCGTATCACGCTGGCGTCGCGACATCGAATCGCAGGCCGACAGGCTGGCCACTGTCGCGACGAGGAGAGCGTATACCCCAAAACGCCGAATCGAGTTCATGATCGTTGTCCTTGTGGTAGTGAACGGAAGGCGCGCGACCGGCTGGCGGCCGCGCATGTCCCCAATCTACGCGCCGTCCCGCGCTGCTGCTGTAAGGACTTGTTAAGGCTCGCGCGGTTTCGTAATCAATTGTTTCGCATGGGCCGGCAGGCACATCGCATGCGCAAAAAAAGCCCGCTCGAAAGCGGGCTTCGTGCCTGGCGAGGCGATCCGGCGGAATCGCCGGACCGCGCGTTCGCTTACTGGCGATGATAGATTTCGGCGCCGGTCTTGACGAACTCGACCGCCTTCACTTCCATCCCCTTCTTCAGCGCCTCGGTTTCCGACACGCCCTGCTGCGCCGCGAACTCGCGCACGTCCTGCGTGATCTTCATCGAGCAGAAGTGCGGGCCGCACATCGAGCAGAAGTGCGCGACCTTCGCCGAATCCTTCGGCAGCGTTTCGTCGTGGAATTCGCGCGCCTTGTCCGGATCGAGGCCGATGTTGAACTGGTCTTCCCAGCGGAACTCGAAGCGCGCCTTCGACAGCGCGTTGTCGCGCACCTGCGCGCCCGGGTGGCCCTTTGCGAGGTCGGCGGCGTGCGCGGCGAGCTTGTACGTGATGATGCCTTCCTTCACGTCGTCCTTGTTCGGCAGGCCCAGGTGCTCCTTCGGCGTCACGTAGCAGAGCATCGCGGTGCCGAACCAGCCGATCATCGCGGCGCCGATGCCGGACGTGATGTGGTCGTAGCCCGGTGCGATGTCGGTGGTCAGCGGCCCGAGCGTGTAGAACGGCGCTTCCTTGCACCAGTCGAGCTGGAGATCCATGTTCTCCTTGATCAGTTGCATCGGCACGTGGCCGGGGCCTTCGATCATCACCTGCACGTCGTGCTTCCACGCGATCTGCGTGAGTTCGCCGAGCGTCTTCAGTTCGCCGAGCTGCGCTTCGTCGTTCGCGTCGTAGATCGAGCCGGGGCGCAGGCCGTCGCCGAGCGAGAAGCTCACGTCGTACGCCTTCATGATCTCGCAGATCTCTTCGAAGTGTTCGTACAGGAAGCTTTCCTTGTGGTGCGCGAGGCACCACTTCGCCATGATCGAGCCGCCGCGCGACACGATGCCGGTCATCCGGTTCGCGGTGAGCGGCACGTATTGCAGGCGCACGCCCGCATGGATCGTGAAGTAGTCGACGCCTTGCTCGGCCTGTTCGATCAGCGTGTCGCGGAAGATTTCCCAGGTGAGGTCCTCGGCCTTGCCGTTGACCTTTTCCAGCGCCTGGTAGATCGGCACCGTGCCGATCGGCACCGGGCTGTTGCGGATGATCCACTCGCGCGTTTCATGGATGTGCTTGCCGGTCGACAGGTCCATCACCGTGTCGCCGCCCCAGCGGATCGCCCACGTCATCTTGTCGACTTCCTCGCCGATCGACGACGTGACGGCCGAGTTGCCGATGTTCGCGTTGATCTTCACGAGGAAGTTGCGGCCGATGATCATCGGCTCGGATTCCGGGTGGTTGATGTTCGCGGGGATGATCGCGCGGCCGCACGCCACTTCCGAGCGCACGAATTCCGGCGTGATCTCGGCCGGCGCATTCGCGCCGAAGGCCGCTGCGCCGAACGCCTGGCCCGGGTGCTGGCGGCCCATCATCGCGGCGAGCTTCGCGCCGTTCGGGCCGCTGGCCTTCAGGCTCTCGAGGTACTCGGCGCGGCGCTGGTTCTCGCGGATCGCGATGTATTCCATTTCCGGCGTGATGATGCCCTGGCGCGCGTAGTGCATCTGCGTGACGTTCTTGCCGGCCTGGGCGCGGCGCGGGTTGCGGTGCAGGCCCGGGAAGCGCAGGTCGGCGGTGGCCGGGTCGGCCGCGCGCTCGAGGCCGTACTGGCTCGACAGGCCGCTGAGCACTTCGGTGTCGCCGCGTGCCTCGATCCAGCCCTGACGCAGCGCGGCCAGGCCCGCGCGAATGTCGATCTTCGCGTCCGGATCGGTGTAGGGGCCCGACGTGTCGTACACGTAGATCGGCGGATTCTTTTCGCCGCCGAAGCCGGTCGGCGTGTCGGCCTGCGTGATTTCACGCATCGGCACGCGGATGTCGGGCTGGGAGCCGGTGACATAGACCTTGCGGGAATTCGGCAGCGGGGCGACGGCCGCGGCATCGACATGAGCGTCGGCGGACAGAAACTTCGGATTGGCGTTCATGCAATCTCCTGTGTGAGCGCCGGACAGGCGCTTCGGCGCTTGCCCGGAGCCCTTGACGTATGTGGGGCTCGAGCTAAGCAGGAGACGAGGCTTGGTGAGGCGGCGGATTTCGTCAGAAGGATGGCGGCGAAATCCGTACGCTTCCCTGCGCTGGCATTATCCAGATCAGGTTCAAAGGGTATTTCTCACCCGCAATGCCGGTTGTTTGACCGGGCGCATTGCAGGACCCCCGCGTTAGCAGGGCACACGATACACTGGCTTGGCGGCGGTTTCAACCGGGAGAGGATCGGCTGCCCCGGTGCGGCCGCAGCATGGCGGGCGGCACGGTGGCCCGTCGAAATGGCAGCGCGCGTCGCTGCCGCATGGCCTCCCGGCTTGGCCGGCCGCGGCAAAGCGGTGCAGCATGACGCGCTTTCGCGCAACCTCAAAAAAAATTTTCGCAGCGGCTGTCATTTCCCGCGACGTCGTCCGTCTATTCGGCTCCTTAAACCCATGTTGTTTTGGAGAGATGTCATGAAAAAAGTACTGATTGCCGCTTGCGTCGCCGCTTTCGCCACGATCGCCACGGGCGCGTATGCGCAGAACGATGCGATGTCGCAGCCGGGCTCGTCGATGTCGAAGGACGCGATGGGCCACGACGCGATGGCCAAGGATGCAATGGGCCATGACGCGATGAAGAAGGACGGCATGAAGAAGCATGCGATGAAGAAAGACGCGATGAAGAAGGACGCGATGTCGCACGACGAGATGGGCAAGCCGTCGGGCGACAAGATGGCGCCGTCGAACTGACGAAAGGCGGACGCGGCGCGGCCGGCGCGTGCGTCGCACGGCGGCCGCCCGCATCGCGTCCCGTCCCGTTGACTCATTCCGGGAGTCTTCATCATGCAAACCGTTCCCGCCACCGGCCGCGCGGCCGCCACGCCGCCCGCGCGCCCGATCCATCCGCTGTGGGTGCGCGCGAGCCACTGGCTCAACGCGCTCGCGGCGATCCTGATGGTGCTGTCCGGCTGGCGCATCTACGACGCGTCGCCGATCTATCCGCCGTTCACGTTCCCGCACGGGATCACGATCGGCGGCTGGCTCGGCGGCGCGCTGCAATGGCATTTCGCGGCGATGTGGCTGCTCGTCTTCAACGGGCTGTTCTACCTGACGATGTCGATCGCGACGGGGCGCCTCGCGCGCAAGATGCTGCCCGTCACGCCGGCGTCGATCTGGCGCGACATCCGTGCCGCGCTGGGCGGGCGGTTGTCGCACGCCGACCTGAGCGTCTACAACGCGGTGCAGCGCGCCGCCTACCTGACCGCGATCGTCGATCTCGTCGTGCTGGTGCTGTCGGGGCTCACGATCTGGAAATCCGTGCAATTCCCGCTGCTGCGCGAATTGTTCGGCGGCTACGACAACGCGCGAGTCGTGCACTTCTGGGCGATGTCGCTGCTCGTCGCATTCATTGCCGTGCACGTCGCGATGGCGCTGCTGGTGCCGCGCTCGCTGCTCGCGATGCTGCGCGGGCGCTGACCCGTCAACCTCGGATGAAGGAAATCATCATGTCGGAATCCGAAACCAAGCGCGACGGTTCGCGCTGGACGCTCGACCGGAAGTCGCTCGAACTCGACGTGCGCCGCGAGCTCGAGATGCCGTCGAGGCGGCTGTTCAACCGGCGCGTGCTGACGCTCGGCGGGCTGACGATGCTGACCGGCTGCACGCTGAAGGACGACGCGTCGGTCAATACGTTCCTCGAGACGGTGTCGCGCATGAACGACCGCGTGCAGGCCTGGCTGTTCAGTGGCGAGCGGCTCGCGCCGACCTACACCGAAGCCGACATCACGCGACCGTTCCCGTTCAACGCGTACTACGGGATCGACGACGTGCCGCACGTCGACGCGTCGACGTATCGGCTCGTGCTGTCCGGCCGCGTGACGGGCAAGCGCGTGTGGACGCTCGACGAACTGTATGCGCTGCCGCACGCGGAACAGATCACGCGGCATATCTGCGTGGAAGGGTGGAGTGCGATCGGCCGCTGGGGCGGTACGCCGTTCGGCGCGTTTCTCGCTCGCGCCGGCGCCGACACGCGGGCGAAGTATGTCGGCTTCAAGTGCGCGGACGATTACTACGAGAGTATCGACATGCCGACCGCGCTGCATCCGCAGACGCTGCTCGCGTTCGACTACGACGGCCAGCGGCTGCCGCCGGAGTTCGGTTTCCCGATGAAGCTGCGGATGCCGACCAAGCTCGGCTACAAGAACCCGAAGCACATCATGGAAATCTTCGTGACCGATACGTTTCCGGGCGGCTACTGGGTCGACCAGGGGTACAACTGGTTCGGCGGATCGTGAGCGGGGCGTGGCGCGCGGTGGCGGCGCATGCCCGCGATGCGCCGGGCAGCGCGGCATCGCACGTCACGCGTCACGCGGATTCGCGTACCTGGAGGTCGACGCGCAGGCCGACGGCCGCCGCCATGTTCACGAGCGCGTCGAGCCCGAACAGGTTGATCTTGCCGCGCATCAGGTCGGAGACGCGCGGCTGCGTGACGCCCAGTCGTTCCGCAGCCTGGGCCTGACTGAGTTCGAGCTGCGCGATGCGTTGCTTGAGCGCGATCATCAGCTCGGATCGCAGCTTCATGTTCTCGGCTTCGGCCGGCTGGCCCTCGATTGCGTCCCAGACGCTTGAATAACGGTCGGTTGTCATCGTTTCCTCTCCATCGTCAGCGCGCGATAGCGCCGGGCGGCCAGTTCGATATCGGCTCGGGTGGTGCGCGTCGCTTGCTTGCGGAAGCAGTGCAGCACGTAGACGGCGTCGGCGAACGTCGCGACGTAAATGATCCGGAACGCGCCGCTCGCATCGCGCAGGCGAATTTCCCGCACGCCGACGCCGACGGTGCGCATCGGCTTCCAGTCGTCGGGCGCGAACCCGCGTTGTACCTGGTCGATCTGGTGGCCGGCTTCGCGTCGCGCGGGCAGCGGAAAGCCGCGCAGATCTGCGAGCGCGCTGCCGACGAAAACAACAGGCTTCGGCGGGAGAATGGTCGAATTATACAAAATTTTGTATGGACGGTGCAGGTGTCGAAGGAAGGTCGTTCAGCGCATGCGGCGCGTGAGCCGACCGTCACGATAAGGGGGAAGTGCTGGCTGGCGCGCAGGACTGGCCGTTCGGCCGATGGCTGACTCGATCGCGACGGATCGCGTGAATGGCGTGAATGGCGGGTCGGATCGACACCGTGGCAACGCACGCATGTCGCGTATCCGGCCCCCGATTTCACCCGCCCGCCGGCCGGGAAATGTCGCGCGGAAACATCATTCGCGATCCTTTCAGACTGGTCCGACGATGCTTTCGAATCCTTGATGCCATAATGCCGAGCGTGCGCAGCCGAAACGGTTGCGCGCGTTTTTTTTGTCCCTCTGCCGCCGCTTGCCGGTTCTCTTTCGTCGCCGTTCGCACTGCCATGTCGTTCCGCACGTTCGCTCTGCCTTCCCGGTCCCGCCAGGGCCGTTTGCCGGCATCGCCGGCGCCTTTCAGCGGAGCACGCGGCGTGACGTGCGGGCAGGCTGCTCGATGACGCCGCTCGACCGCCTCCTCGATTTCTTCGCCCGCTTCTCGTTCCGGATCCGCCTGCCGCAAAGCCGCGGCGGCCGCGTCGCGCTGGCGCTCGTCTTCATCTATTTCGTCTGGGGTTCGACCTACAGCGGCCTGCATTTCGCGCTGCAGTCGTTCCCGCCGCTGCTGCTGTCGGGGCTGCGCAACCTGCTCGGCGGGATCGGCCTGTTCATCTTCGCGCTGCGGCGCAAGCCCGAATGGCCGACGCTGCTCGAAATCCGCAATGCGGGGATCGTCGGCACGATGCTCGTCGCGCTGTCGTCCGGCACGATCGCGCTCGGGATCAGTCTGGTCAGCAGCGGCTCGGCCGCGGTGATGGTGGCCACGGTGCCGCTGTTCGCGACCGTGATCGCCGCAGTTGCCGGGCGGCCGGTCACGAAAGGCGAGTGGTCGGCCGTGGCCCTCGGGATGGTCGGCATCGTCGTGCTGAACTCGGGCGGCGCGGCCGCGCAGAATTCGGCGCTCGGCACGATCTGCGTGCTGGCCGGCGCCCTGTTCTGGGCGGGGGGCGCGCATCTCGCGACGCGGCTCAAGCTGCCGTCCGACCTGTTTCTGTCCACGTCGCTGCAGATCGGCCTCGGCGGCATGATCTCGACGCTGGTCGCGTGGCTGGTCGGCGAACGCGTCGAGCACCTGATGGTGGGGCCGGTGTTCGCGTTCCTGTATCTGATGGTGTTCTGCACGATGGCCGCGTACGTCGCGTACGGCTACCTGATCCGCCACACGAGCCCGATCATCGCGAGCAGCGCTGGATCACGGCGTCGTCGGCGGGCGCGCTGCTCGTGATTGCGCTCGCCGGGCTCGGCAGCACTATCGCGGGCACCGCGTAAGGCCGCCGTCGATCTGCATTACGCTTCGTTCGCTCCCA
>NZ_JAAGPC010000222.1:0-12508 GCF_017104595.1 Burkholderia sp. Tr-20390
TCATGGTTCACGACGGGCGTTTAAACTCGAACACTTGTTCTTTTGCGCCAGCGATGACGCATCGTGGCAAGCCGGCGACCGTTTCCCGCACGCGATGCACGGCCGGACCGGCCATCATGGCGAGCACGAGATTCTTTTGCCGGGCCGTGCGCGATGCCGCGCGGCACGGCTTCGACCGCTTTGCCTGGAACCCGGTGCGAAGCATGGAACCGGCATCGGTGCTCGCGCACCCATGCCGGCCGACATGAGCGCTGATGCGCCGACCCGGGCCGACCTCACACACAGACAGGAGTCACACGATGAAGACGAAAGCAGCGATTGCATGGAAGGCGGGCGCGCCGCTGACGATCGAGGAAGTCGATCTGGAAGGGCCACGCGCCGGCGAAGTGCTGATCGAGGTGAAGGCGACGGGCATCTGTCACACCGACTACTACACGCTGTCTGGCGCCGATCCGGAAGGGATCTTCCCGGCGATCCTCGGCCATGAAGGCGCGGGCGTCGTGGTCGACGTCGGCCCCGGCGTCGGCACCCTGCGCAAGGGCGACCACGTGATCCCGCTCTACACGCCGGAATGCCGCGAGTGCAAGTTCTGCCTGTCGCGCAAGACCAACCTGTGCCAGAAGATCCGCGCGACGCAGGGCAAGGGCCTGATGCCCGACGCGACGTCGCGCTTCTCGCTCGACGGCAAGCCGCTGTTCCACTACATGGGCACGTCCACGTTCTCGAACTACATCGTCGTGCCGGAAATCGCGGTGGCGAAGGTGCGCGAGGACGCGCCGTTCGACAAGATCTGCTACATCGGCTGCGGCGTGACGACGGGCGTCGGCGCGGTCGTGTACTCGGCGAAGGTCGAGGCGGGCGCGAACGTCGTCGTGTTCGGCCTGGGCGGAATCGGCCTGAACGTGATCCAGGGCGCGAAGATGGTCGGCGCGGACAAGATCATCGGCGTCGACATCAACCCGAAGCGCGTCGAGCTCGCGAAGAAGTTCGGGATGACGCACTTCATCAACCCGAACGAAGTCGAGAACGTGGTCGACCACATCGTGCAGCTGACCGACGGCGGCGCGGACTACTCGTTCGAATGCGTGGGCAACGTGAAGCTGATGCGCCAGGCGCTCGAATGCACGCACAAGGGCTGGGGCCAGTCGTTCATCATCGGCGTGGCGGCAGCCGGCGAGGAAATCAGCACGCGTCCGTTCCAGCTCGTGACGGGCCGCGAGTGGAAGGGCTCGGCGTTCGGCGGCGCGCGCGGCCGCACCGACGTGCCGAAGATCGTCGACTGGTACATGGAAGGCAAGATCAACATCGACGACCTGATCACGCACACGCTGCCGCTCGAGCGGATCAACGAAGGCTTCGACCTGATGAAGGCCGGCGAGTCGATCCGTTCGGTCGTGCTGTACTGACCGGGAGCGCACCGCGATGCTCGAACTCGTTTCCTCGCATGCGTGCCACGGCGGCGAGCAGCGTTTCTACCGTCACGATTCGGCGGCCATCGGCCTGCCGATGAAGTTCTCGGTGTACCTGCCGCCGCAGGCCGCGCACGGCCGCGTGCCGGCGCTGTTCTATCTCGCGGGGCTCACGTGCACCGACGAGACGTTCGCGATCAAGGCCGGCGCGCAGCAATACGCGGCGCAGCACGGCCTCGCGCTCGTGATGCCCGACACGAGCCCGCGCGGCGCGGGTGTGCCGGGCGAGACCGATGCGTGGGACTTCGGCGTCGGCGCGGGTTTCTACGTCGATGCGACCGAGGCGCCGTGGTCCACGCATTACCGGATGGAGACGTACGTGACGGGCGAGCTGCGCGAGCTCGTCGCGGCCGAGCTGCCGATCGACGGCGCGCGGTTGGGGATCTTCGGCCACTCGATGGGCGGGCACGGCGCGCTGACGCTCGCGCTGCGTCATCCGGGCCTGTACCGGTCGGTGTCGGCGTTCGCGCCGATCGCCGCGCCGACGCGTTGCCCGTGGGGCGAGAAAGCGTTCTCGGGTTATCTGGGCGCCGATCGGGAAGCATGGAAGGCACACGACGCGAGCGAACTCGTCGCGCGCGCCGATGCGCCGAAGTTCGCGGACGGCATCCTCGTCGATCAGGGCCTCGCCGATCAGTTCCTCGCGAACCAGCTGAACCCCGACGTGTTCGAAGCCGCGTGCGCGAAGGCCGGCCAGCCGCTGACGCTGCGCCGCCATCCGGGCTACGACCACGGGTATTACTTCATCTCGACGTTCATCGCCGATCACATTGCGCATCACGCGCGCGTGCTCGCACGATGAGCGGGAAGGGAAGCAGCTAACGCTTAGGTCGGCACACGGCGCGCGGCACGATCGCGGGCACATGCAAAAACGCCGGCGCTGCCCTCGGGCACGCCGGCGTTTTCTATTTCCTTCGGGCGGCGATCCGCCTGGCGGTGCTCAGTGACGCCGCAACAGGCTCGCACCGTACACGAGCGCCGACAGCGCGGTGATCCAGAAGCTCGTCGGCCAGTCGGTGTGATACGCGAGCACGATGCCGAGCCACGCTTCGAACAACGCGAACAGCGCAGCGAGCAGCACGCCGGTCGACAGACGCGTCGTCACGTTCTGCGCGGCGGCAGCCGGCCCGACCAGCAACGTGAACACGAGCAGCACGCCGACGATCTGCGTCGCCGCGGCCACCGCGAGCGCGCACACCGCGAGGAACAGCATCGACACCGTGCGCAGCGACACGCCCTTGGCTTCGGCCAGTTCGGGCTGCAACGACGCGAACAGCAGCGGCCGTGCGATCAGCGCGAGCGCGAGCAGGCTCACCGCGCCGATGCCGGCGAGCACCGCGAGCGTGTCGTGGCTCACCGCGAGCACGTTGCCGAACAGCAGTGCGGTGACCTGCGTCGCGAACGACGTATAGAAATGCAGGAACAGCAGGCCGAAGCCGAGTGCGCCGGACAGGATCACGCCGATCGCGACGTCGCGGCCCGCGAGCTTCTCGCCGAGCGCGCCCATCCCGATGCCGGCCGCGAGCGTGAAGCCGACCATCCCCCAGATCGGCGAGATGCCGAGCAGCACCGCGCCCGTCGCGCCGGTGAAGCCGACGTGCGACAGCGCATGGCCGGCGAAGGTCTGCCCGCGCAGCACCAGGAAGTAGCCGACGATGCCCGCGAGCACCGCGACGATCCCCGACGCCGCGAAGGCGTTGATCATGAAGTCGTATTCAAACATCGTGCGAATGCCCGGGATGAGCGTGTCCGTGGTGGTGATGGCCGTGGCCGCCGCCACCGCCGTGCGAGTGACCGTCGTCGTCCTCGTGTTCGTGATCGTGCTTCTCGATCTCGACGTCGCCCGACATCACGAAGATCTTGCCGTTCACGCGCATCACGTCGATCGGAGAGCCGTAGAGCCGCGACAGCACCGGCTTCGTGATCACCTCGTCGACGGTGCCGAGCGCGGCCACGCCGTTGCCGAGATACAGCACGCGGTCGAGTGCGTTCAGCAGCGGATTCAGTTCGTGCGCGGAGAACAGCACGGTGATGCCGAGTTCGCGCTGCACGTTGCGCACGAGTTCGACGACGCCGCGCTGGTGGTTCGGGTCGAGGCTGATCAGCGGCTCGTCGAGCAGCAGCAGCTTCGGGTTGCCGAGCAGGCATTGCGCGAGCAGCAGGCGCTGCCGCTCGCCGCCGGACAGTTCCGACAGCGGCCGGCGCGCGAGCGTCGGGCTGCCGACGAGGTCGAGCACGCGGTCGACGTCGCGGCGCGTCGCCGCGTTCGTGTGCGGCAGCCCCCAGCGGTGGCCGTCGGCGGCCATCGCGACGAAGTCGTAGCCGCGCATCCGGCGGTTCGCGAGGCCGCTTCGGATCTGCGGCATGTAGCCGATCGACGCGTTGCCGCGCACGACCGGCACACCGCCGACGGACAGCGTGCCGGCCGACACGGGCACGAGGCCGAGCACCGCGCGCATCAGCGTCGTCTTGCCCGCGCCGTTCGGCCCGAGCACGCCGACGAATTCGCCGGGTTCGATCGAGAAGCTGACGTCGCGCAGGATCGTGCGTCCGCCCAGTTCGAGCGTGACGCGATCGACGGCGAGTGCGTGAGGAGTGACGGTCATGTCGTTACGGAGTGTTCATTTCTTGCCGGCGGCCAGCGCGGCCGAGAGCGCGTCGAGCTGGCCGGCCATCCATTGCTGGAAGGTCTTGCCGGCCGGCTGCGTCTCGGTGACGCTGACGGTCGGCACGCCGCCGTCGCGCGCGATCTTCAGCATGCGCTTGGTCATCGGTTCTTCGGCCTGGCTGTTGTAGATCAGCACGCGCACCTGCTTCTTGCGCAGGTCGTTCTCGAATGCGGCGACGTCCTGGGCGCTGGCTTCGGTGTCGTTCATCGTCGCGAGCTGGAAGCGCTGGTTGCGCATGTCGAGGCCGATCGCGTCGGACATGTAGCCGAACACGGGCTCGGTGGCCGTCACCGGCACGCCCTTGTACTGCGCGCGCAGCGCGGCGACCTTGTCGTCGACGGGCTTGAGCGACGCGACGAACTTCTGCAGGTTCGCATCGTATTCGGCCTTGTTCGCCGGGTCGGCGCGGCCGAGCTCGGCGGCGATCGCGCGCGCGGCGGCCGGCATCGTCGCCGGGTCGTACCACAGGTGCGGGTTGTCGCCGGCCTTCTTGCCGACCAGATCGGCGACGACGATCGTCGCGCGCTTCGCCTGCTTCGACGCGCCGAGCAGCTTGCTCATCCACGGATCGTAGTTGGCGCCGTTGTAGATCACGACCTGCGCGTGCTGGAGCGCGCGGGCGGTCTTCGGGCTCGCTTCGAACAGGTGCGGATCCTGGTCCGGATTGCTGAGGATGCTCGTTACCGCGACATGGCTGCCGCCGATCTGCGACGCGACGTCGCCGTAGAAATTCTCGGCGGCCACGACGTCGACGGTCGCGGCCTGCGCGAACGCGGGCGCCGCGAGCGACAGGGCGGCAACGGCGGCGGCGAGCCAGCGGACAGGCGACACGGCGCGCCGCGGCGCGCGCTTCAGGGCAATGGACATGGAACTCCTCGTTGGAAGGGGCGGCGCGGGCGCCGCGCGAAACGCGTCAGCGTTGCACGGGCTTGTGCTTGCAGTGCCCGCACAGGCCGCTCAGCTCGACGACCTGGTGGTGGACTTCGAAACCGTGCGCGGGCTCGCTCGCGGACAACTGCTTCGCGAGGTCGCCGCCGGGAATCTCGACCGTGTCGCCGCACGAGTCGCAGATCAGGAACTGGCCTTCGTGCGGCACGCCGATCTCGCAGCACGCGAAGAACGCGTTCTTCGATTCGATCCGGTGGATGAAGCCGTGCTCGACGAGGAAATCCAGGGCGCGGTAGACGGTCGTGGGCGGCACGCGGCCGCGCTGCGGCTCGAGCTCGGCGAGCAGGTCGTACGCGCCGATCGGGCGCTGCGCGGCGAGCACGCGTTCGTAGACCTGGCGGCGCAGCGGCGTCCACGCGAGCCCGTGCTCGGCGGCGAATGCGTCGGCCCGGGACAGCCGGGCGTCAATGGACGAGGAGGTAGCCATGGCGTGAAGCAGGGCGATGAAACAAAGTACGGCGATGATATAACGTATCGCCGCGCCGTGCAGCGCGAAATCCCGTTTCCGTCCTCGCTCCGTCCCCTTCATCGCCACTCCGACCGCGCCGCACCGTACGCGCTACGCCTTGCCGGGCGTGCGCGGCGGGCCGCCATGCTGCGCCGTTGTGCCGCAGCGCGTCATAGAAAGCCGTCACGTCGCCTTGACAGCGCGAATCGCGTGTCCGATCATTCGATCACTAACAGAGCAATTGATCGGTTGGCGAGCGTTCGCTCACCTCGCGGCCGTCGACAAGCAGAACGAACCGGAGACAGCCAGTGAGACTGGAAGACAAGGTCGCAATCCTGACGGGCGCCGCAAGCGGCATCGGCGAGGCGGTCGCGCAACGCTATCTGGACGAGGGCGCACGCTGCGTGCTCGTCGACCTGAAGCCGGCAGGCGGCTCGCTCGCGCGGCTCATCGAGGCGAACCCCGGCCGCGCGGTGGCCGTCACCGCGGACGTCACGCGCCGCGACGACATCGAGCGGATCGTCACCACGGCGGTCGAGCGCTTCGGCGGCGTCGACATCCTGTTCAACAACGCGGCGCTGTTCGACATGCGGCCGATCCTCGACGAATCGTGGGACGTGTTCGACCGGCTGTTCTCGGTCAACGTGAAAGGGCTGTTCTTCCTGATGCAGGCCGTCGCGCAGCGGATGGTCGAGCAGGGCCGTGGCGGCAAGATCGTCAACATGTCGTCGCAGGCCGGGCGTCGTGGCGAGGCGCTCGTTTCGCACTACTGCGCGACCAAGGCCGCGGTGATCAGCTACACGCAGTCGGCCGCGCTCGCACTCGCGCCGCACCGGATCAACGTGAACGGCATCGCGCCGGGTGTCGTCGACACGCCGATGTGGGAGCAGGTCGACGCGCTGTTCGCGCGCTACGAGAACCGGCCGCTCGGCGAGAAGAAGCGGCTGGTGGGCGAAGCCGTGCCGCTCGGCCGCATGGGCGTGCCGGGCGACCTGACCGGCGCCGCGCTGTTCCTCGCGTCGTCCGACGCCGACTACATCACCGCCCAGACGCTGAACGTCGACGGCGGCAACTGGATGAGCTGAAGCGATGCCGCTCGCACGCGCCACCACCTGCCGGCCAGTCCGGGACGAGGCAGTTGTCTCGCACGTCGCGGCCGCCGTCGAACGAGGAGGGTTAGCCTGATGGCCGAGATCGTCGTCGCCGGCGAACTGCTCGCCGAATTCGTCGCCGCCGAGCGCGGCCAGGGTTTCGATGCGCCGGGCCTGTTCGAGGGGCCGTTCCCGAGCGGCGCGCCGGCGATCTTCGCCGACCAGGCCGCGCGGCTCGGCGCAAGCGTTGCGTATGCGGGCTGCGTCGGTCGCGACGCATTCGGCGATGCGATCGTCGCGCGGCTCGAACGCGATGGTGTCGACGTCGCGCGCATCCGCCGCGTCGCGCGCCCGACCGGCACCGCGTTCGTCGCGTATCGCGACGACGGTTCGCGCAGCTTCGTGTACACGTTGTCGACCAGCGCGGCCGCGTGTGTCGATGCGTCTGATGTCGATACCGCGATGTTCGACGGCTGCCGCTACTTCCACGTGATGGGCTCGTCGCTGACGAGCGAATCGGCGATCGCGGCCGTGCAGCGCGGCGTGATCGAGGCCGCGCGCGCCGGCGCGAAGGTATCGTTCGATCCGAACGTGCGGCCCGAAATGATGAGCTTTCGCCCGATGCGCGCGGCGCTCGACGCGATGCTTGCCGCGTGCCACCTGTTCCTGCCGAGCGAAGCCGACCTGCCGTTCTTCTGCGGGCCGCAGCCGGCCGAGCGCGCGATCGCGGGCCTGCTCGCGACGCACCCGCTGCTCGAGCGTGTCGTGCTGAAACGCGGCGCGCACGGCAGTGTCGCGTTCGATCGCGCGCACCGTGCGGAAGCGCCGGCGTTCCGGGTCGACGAAGTCGATCCGACCGGCGCAGGCGACTGCTTCGGCGGCACGCTGGTCGCGAGCCTCGTCGCCGGCGTGCCGATCGAGGTCGCACTGCGCCGCGCGAACGCGGCCGGGGCGATCGCGGTCACGCGGCGCGGCCCGATGGAAGGCAACAGCAGCGCGGCCGAGATCGACCGTTTCCTGGCCGAACGAGGTATCGCATGTCCGGCCTGACGACCGTTGCCGAACGCACGCGCACCGCGCATGCGGACACCGTGCTGCGGATGATCTTCGACGCGAACCGCGCTAACGCGCAGCGCGGCATCTATGCGATCTGCAGCGCGCACCGGCTCGTGCTGGAGGCCGCGTGCGAAGCGGCGCGCGCGGACGGTTCGCCGCTGCTGATCGAGGCGACCTGCAACCAGGTCAACCATCTCGGCGGCTATACGGGCATGACGCCCGCCGATTTCCGCCGCGACGTCGACGAGATCGCGCAGCGTTGCGGGCTGCCGCCGTCGGCGCTCGTGCTCGGCGGCGACCATCTCGGCCCGAACCCGTGGCGGCATCGCCGCGCGGCCGACGCGATGCGCGAAGCGAGTGCGATGGTCGCCGCATACGTCGAAGCCGGCTTCGAAAAGATCCACCTCGATGCGAGCATGGCGTGCGCGGACGATCCGGCGCGGCTCGACGATCGCACGATCGCCGCGCGCGCGGCCAAACTGTGCCGCGCGGCGGAAGACGCGGCAGCGCGCGCCGGCCTCGCGCCGGTCTACGTGATCGGCACCGAGGTGCCGACGCCGGGCGGCGAAGTCAGCGGCCACGGCGACGACGGCGAAGCAGCGATCGCGCAGATCGCGGTCACGCGCAGCGACAGCATCGCGGCGACGCTCGACGCGCACCGCCACGCGTTCGCGGCGGCCGGGCTCGACGATGCGTGGACGCGCGTCGTCGCGGTCGTCGCGCAGCCGGGGGTCGACTTCGACGATCGCCACGTGCTCGACTACGACAGCGCCAAGGCGGCGTCGCTCGGCGCGAGTATCCTGCAGACACCGGGCCTCGTGTTCGAAGCGCACTCGACCGACTACCAGACCGAGGGTGCGCTCGCCGCGCTCGTGCGCGACCACTTCGCGGTGCTGAAGGTCGGCCCCGCGCTGACGTTCGCGCTGCGCGAGGCGCTGTTCGCGCTGACCTTCATCGAGGATGCGCTGATCGACGACGTCGCGCAGCGCTCGCGATTGCGCGACGTGGTCGACGCCGCGATGCGCGCGCAGCCCGAGCACTGGGCACCGTATTACCGCGGCGACGAAACCGCGCAGCGGCTCGCGCGCCAGTTCAGCTACAGCGACCGGATCCGCTACTACTGGCTGCAGCCGGCCGTCGCGGCCGCGGTCGAGCAACTGTTCGACAACCTTGCGCGGCAGCCGGTGCCGGAAACGCTCGTCGCGCAGTGGTTGCCGGACGTGTACGCGGCCTGCCGCGCGGGCGGCCTCGCGAAAGAGCCGCGCGCGTGGGTGCGGCACCGGATACGCGACGTGATCGCGCACTATGCGCGCGCGTGCGGAATGCAGCGGCCGGCGTGACGGGCCGCGAAGGAAACGCAGTACCGACGACACTTCGAACAAACACAGGAGACATGCCATGCAACGAAAGATGCTCGACGCCGCCGCACGCTGCTTCGCCGGAGCCGCGCTCGCGACGGCGGCCTGCGCCGCGTCCGCCGGCACGCTGACGATCGCGACGCTGAACAATCCCGACATGATCGAGCTGAAGAAGCTGTCGCCGGCCTTCGAGAAGGCGAACCCGGACATCAAGCTGAACTGGGTGATCCTCGAGGAGAACGTGCTGCGCCAGCGCGCGACGACCGACATCACGACCGGCAGCGGCCAGTTCGACGTGATGGCGATCGGCACCTACGAGACGCCGCAGTGGGGCAAGCGCGGCTGGCTCGCGCCGATGACGGGCCTGCCCGCCGACTACGACCTGAACGACATCGTGAAGACCGCGCGCGACAGCCTGTCGTACAACGGCCAGCTGTACGCGCTGCCGTTCTACGTCGAAAGCTCGATGACGTTCTACCGCAAGGACCTGTTCGCGGCGAAGGGGCTGAAGATGCCCGACCAGCCGACCTACGACCAGATCGCGGAATTCGCGGACAAGCTCACCGACAAGGCGAAGGGCACCTACGGGATCTGCCTGCGCGGCAAGGCCGGGTGGGGCGAGAACATGGCGTACGTGTCGACGGTCGTGAACACGTTCGGCGGCCGCTGGTTCGACGAGAACTGGAATGCGCAGCTCACGTCGCCCGAGTGGAAGAAGGCGATCAATTTCTACGTGAACCTGCTGAAGAAGAACGGCCCGCCGGGAGCGAGCTCGAACGGCTTCAACGAGAACCTGACCCTCACTGCGTCGGGCAAGTGCGCGATGTGGATCGATGCGACGGTCGCGGCCGGCATGCTCTATAACAAACAGCAGTCGCAGGTGGCCGACAGGATCGGCTTCGCGGCCGCGCCGGTCGCCGCCACGCCGAAGGGTTCGCACTGGTTGTGGGCGTGGGCGCTGGCCGTGCCGAAGACGTCGAAGCAGCAGGACGCCGCACGCAAGTTCATCGCGTGGGCGACGTCGAAGCAGTACATCGAGATGGTCGGCAAGGACGAGGGCTGGGCGTCGGTGCCGCCGGGTACGCGCACGTCGACCTATCAGCGCCCCGAGTACAAGGCTGCCGCGCCGTTCTCGGACTTCGTGCTGAAGGCGATCGAGACCGCCGACCCGAACGATCCGTCGCTGAAGAAGGTGCCGTACACGGGCGTGCAGTACGTCGGGATTCCTGAATTCCAGTCGTTCGGCACGGTGGTCGGCCAGTCGATCGCGGGTGCGGTCGCGGGCCAGATGTCGGTCGACCAGGCGCTCGCCGCCGGGCAGGCCGCCGCCGACCGCGCGGTGCGGCAGGCCGGCTACAAGAAGTAACGCGGCCCGCACCGTGCGCGGTGGCGCACGGTGCGTGTCGTCGAAGCTGACAGGCGGGCAGGCCTTCGCGCCCGCGCATCAACCGGAGGGACTCCGATCATGCGTCACCTGCGTCTTCCCCTGAGCCACGCTCACGCGCCGTCGGTCGGCGACGCGTCGTCGCCGCCCGGCGCGCCGCGCCGCGCGCGCGGCGGCGCGAGCTGGCTTGTCTCGCCGTCCGTCGCGGTGCTGCTGCTGTGGATGTCGATTCCGCTCGCGATGACGATCTGGTATTCGTTTTCGCGCTACAACCTGCTGAACCCGGACGTGAAGGGCTTCGCCGGGTTCGACAACTACCGCTTCCTCGCGACCGATCCGTCGTTCCTGCCCGCGATCTGGCACACGCTCGTGCTGATCGGCGCGGTGCTCGCGATCACGGTGATCGGCGGCGTGCTGATGGCCGTGCTGTTCGACCGCAAGTTCTACGGGCAGGGCGTCGCACGCCTGCTCGCGATCGCGCCGTTCTTCGTGATGCCGACGGTGTCCGCGCTGATCTGGAAGAACATGATCCTGCACCCGGTGTACGGGCTCGTCGCGAACGCGATGCGCGCGCTCGGCATGACGCCGATCGACTGGTTCGCCGATTACCCGCTCACCGCGGTGATCATCATCGTCGCGTGGCAGTGGCTGCCGTTCGCGTTCCTGATCCTGTTCACCGCGATCCAGTCGCTCGACCAGGAGCAGAAGGAAGCGGCGCGCATCGACGGCGCGGGCCCGATCGCGATGTTCTTCTACATCACGCTGCCGCACCTGAAGCGCGCGATCGCGGTGGTCGTGATGATGGAGACGATCTTCCTGCTGTCGATCTTCGCGGAGATCTACACGACGACCGGCGGCGGCCCCGGCGACGCGACGACCAACCTGTCGTACCTGATCTACGCGCTCGGCCTGCAGCAGTTCGACGTCGGCCTCGCGTCCGCGGGCGGCATCATCGCCGTGGTGGTCGCGAACGTCGTGTCGTTCTTCCTCGTGCGGATGCTCGCGCGCAACCTGAAGGGAGAGTACGAAAAATGAGCGACCTGACCTTCGAAGGCCGGCGCGTGCCGGCCGTGTTCGACCTCGTGCGGCGCGCGCTGCCCGGCACGCTCGCGTGGCTGATCGCGCTGCTGCTGTTCTTCCCGATCTTCTGGATGGCGATCACCGCGTTCAAGACCGAGCAGCAGGCGTATGCGTCGACACTGTTCTTCATCCCGACGCTCGACAGCTTCCGCGAGGTGTTCGCGCGCAGCAACTACTTCGCGTTTGCGTGGAATTCGGTGCTGATCTCGGCGGGCGTCACGGTGATCTCGCTGCTGTTCGCGGTGCCGGCCGCCTACGCGATGGCGTTCTTCCCGAACCACCGCACGCAGAAGGTGCTGCTGTGGATGCTGTCGACGAAGATGATGCCGTCGGTCGGCGTGCTGGTGCCGATCTACCTGCTGTGGAAGAACGCGGGGCTGCTCGATACCGTGTCGGGCCTCGTGATCGTCTACACGCTGATCAACCTGCCGATCGCGGTGTGGATGACCTTCACGTACTTCAACGAGATCCCGAAGGACATCCTCGAAGCCGGGCGGATCGACGGCGCGTCGACGTGGCAGGAGATCGTGTACCTGCTGATGCCGATGGCGCTGCCTGGGCTCGCGTCCACCGCGCTGCTGCTCGTGATCCTGTCGTGGAACGAGGCGTTCTGGAGCATCAACCTGTCGAGCTCGAACGCGGCGCCGCTGACCGTGTTCATCGCGTCGTACTCGAGCCCCGAGGGGCTGTTCTGGGCGAAGCTGTCCGCGGCTTCGCTGCTCGCGGTCGCGCCGATCCTGATCGTCGGCTGGCTGTCGCAGAAGCAGCTCGTGCGCGGGCTCACGTTCGGAGCCGTCAAATGACCGCGACGAACGTCCTGATCTGCGATTGCGACGGCGTGCTGCTCGACAGCGAGGCGGTGGCGGCCGACGTGCTCGTGCGCGAACTCGATGCCCGCTGGCCGGGCGCGGATGCGCGGCCGGCCGTGATGCCGCTGCTCGGGCTGCGCATCGAGCGCGTGCTGGCCGGCGCGTGCGACGCGCTCGGCCGCACGCTGTCGAACGA
>NZ_JAAGPC010000223.1:0-12417 GCF_017104595.1 Burkholderia sp. Tr-20390
CGTAGCCGACGTTCACGCACCAGAGGCCGGCCATCCCGTCGATCACCTTGTTGCCGTCCGAGTCCCACAGGTAGACGCCGTCGGCCTTCACGATCACGCGGCTGCCTGCACGGTTCAGCGCGCCCATATCGGAGAACGGGTGGATGTGGTGCGCGGCGTCGAGCGCACGATAATCCGCGGTCGATTGCGGCGATACAGCGTCATTTCTATCGGTCATGTTTCCTCCGGATAACCGTGCCGCACGCTCAGACGTGCAGCAGCAAATGCCTGCGCTCCCACGAGCTGATCACGCGGAAGAACGCTTCGTATTCGGTGTCCTTCAGCGCCAGGTACGCTTTCACGAACTTGTCGCCGAGAATGCCGGCCAGCGGCGTGCAGGCCGCCATCAGCGAGATGCCCTCCTCGAGATTGCGCGGCAGCTGGTACGGCAGGTTGTAGCCGTCCGACGCGATCGGCTCGGTCGGTGCGAGCTGCTGGGTCAAGCCGAGATAGCCGGCCGCGAGCGTCGCGGCGAACGCGAGGTACGGATTGCAGTCGACGCCCGGAATCCGGTTCTCGATGCGGCGCGCCGACGCGCCCGACTGCGGAATGCGGAAACCGACCGTGCGGTTGTCGTAGCCCCACTGCACGTTGATCGGCGCGGCCATGAAGCGCGACAGGCGGCGATACGAGTTGATGTACGGCGCGAAGATCGGCATCAGTGCGGGCGTGTACTTCTGCAGCCCCGCGAGATAGCTGTGGAACATCGGCGACACCGTACCGTCCTCGTTGGAGAACAGGTTGCGCCCGGTGCGCGCGTCGGCCAGGCTCTGGTGGATGTGCATCGCCGAGCCCGGCTCGTCCTGCATCGGCTTCGCCATGAAGGTCGCGTACATGTTGTGGCGCAGCGCCGCCTCGCGCACGGTGCGCTTGAACAGGAACACCTGGTCGGCGAGCGACAGCGCATCGCCATGCACGAAGTTGATCTCCATTTGCGCGGCGCCGACTTCGTGGATCAGCGTCTCGATATCGAGCCCCTGCATCTCGCAGTATTCGTAGATGTCCTCGAACAGCGAATCGAACTCGTTCACGGCCTCGATCGAATACGACTGCCGGCCGGTCTCCGCACGCCCGGTGCGGCCGACGGGCGGACGCAGCGGCAAGTCGGGATCGGCGTTCATGTCGACGAGATAGAACTCGAGCTCGGGTGCAACGACCGGCTGCCAGCCCTTCGCCTTGTACAGGTCGAGCACGCGTCGCAACACATAGCGCGGCGAGATCTCGACCGGCGAGCCGTCGAAGTGCACGCAGTCGTGGATCACCTGTGCGGTCGGGTCGACGGCCCACGGAATCAGGCAGATCGTCGACGGATCGGGCACGCACACCATGTCGGGGTCGGTCACGCCGGTGAGCGTGCCGTCCTCCGGATAGTCGCCGGTGACGGTCTGCACCATCACGGCCTGCGGCAGGCGCATCGATTCGCCGGATTCGAACTTGTTGCGCGGAATGATCTTGCCGCGCGCAATGCCGGCCATGTCGGGAATGATCGCCTCGACCTCGGTGATGCGGTGCTGTCGCAGGAATTCGCTCAGTTCGGGTTGCATGATCGGCCTCTATCAGTCGACGTCGGATGCGGCCGGCGACGGCATCGCGCCACTGGCCGCATGAATGCGATGCGTCATGCGCGCGCGGCACGCCGCGCCGAATGCCGCGAAGATATCGCGCGACAGCGGCTGCTCCGCGTAGCGCCACTCGGGATGCCACTGCACGCCGAGCGCGAACGCGCGCGCGCCGCGCACGCTGACGGCCTCGACCAATCCGTCGGGCGCACTGGCTTCGACGACGAGCCCCGCGCCGAGTTGCGCGATGCCCTGGTCGTGCAGCGAATTGACCGTCGCTTCGTGCGCGCCGCGCGCGACCCGCTGCAGCAGGCCGCCCGGCGCGAACTGCACGACGTGCGCCGGGCCGTACTGCCGTTCGAGCGGATCGGCGGGCCGCTCGCGGTGATCGTCGAAGCCGGTGGTCGCGTGCAGCCGCTGATGCAGCGTGCCGCCGTAGGCGACGTTCAGCTCCTGCATGCCGCGACAGATCGCCAGCACGGGCACGCCCGCGTCGATCGCCGCACGGATCAGCGGCAGCGCGGTCGCGTCGCGCGCGGGGTCGTGCAACGTGTCGGGCGCGCTCGCGGCGCCGCCGTAATGATGCGGCTCGACGTTCGAATAGCTGCCGGTGAACAGCAAGCCGTCGACTGCCGCGACGATCGCATCGGCCGGCTGGCGCGCGCCGAGCGCGGGCAGCACGAACGCAAGCGCACCGGCGCCGTCGACGAGCGCGGCCAGGTACTTCTCCCCCGCCGTGTGGTTCGGATGCGCACCGCACAGGATGCGGTCGGCGGTGACGGCTACGATCGGGCGCGCACGCATGGGCGGCTCTCCGGTAATCGCGCGCGACTCGTTCGCACGCGGGACGTTGAAGGTTCGCGCCGGCGCCGTACGCGCGCGCCATGACGCGGCGCATGCCCATGCGCGATCCTGCCGCGCGGACGATGCGGCAACAGGCGGTGCGACCCGGAACGGAAACGGACAACGACGCTAGGGCAACAACGATGCGCTGCCGTCGCACTGCACCGCGCTGAACACATGCGCGGACACGAGATTGAAGCGGCGCAGGCCGCGATGGGAAATGGCGAAGAAACGAGGCTCGCGCAAAAAGGCGGCACGCGTGCCGCGATCAGCATGCCGGGACGGCCCGGCCTGAGGCGGCGCGCCCGCCGACGGACTTCGCGTCCGGCGTATCGAAGGGCTGGCGGCTTTCACGATCGTACTCGACTGACTGATGAAGGCAGGACACGTGTCGCGATCAAGCGCATGCGGCAATGCCGCGCGGCGACACGTCGGCAAGGTGTCTCGGAACGCATTCCGGCGAGTTGCGGCCACGATCGATGGCCCCGCCGCACGTGCGCGCGTGACGACTTCCTGACATTCAGCTTATATCACCTAAAGATTGCGTCAAATTTTCAGGTGCCGATGACGTCATCGAACTGACGAAAGCCATCCGAAAAAAAACGGCATCGATCCCGTGGATCGATGCCGTGTTGTGCACTGCATCGGTGCGGCATGCTGTGTGCAGGCGGGTCATGACGCGCCTGCTCCGCCGCGCTGCCGCATCCGTGCGGCCCGCGTTCAACGATGCGCGAGCGCGGTTTCGACGAGCGACTGCAATAGCGGCACAATCCGCGCCGCACGCGCTTCGTCATACGCGTAAGGACGCGTCTCTTCCATGTAGGTGATCTGCGAGAGCTCGAGCTGCACGGCCTCGACGCCGGTAGCGGGCATGCCGTAGTGACGCGTAATGTAGCCGCCCTTGAAGCGCCCGTTCGCGACCGCCGTATAGCCGCCCTGTTCGAGCACGCGCGCGGCCAGCGCCTCGGCCAGGCCCGGCGCGGCACTCGCGCCGCTCGACGTGCCGAAGTTGAAGTCAGGCAGGCGGCCGTCGAAGAAGCGCGGCACGTGCGAGCGGATCGAATGCGCTTCCCACACGAGCACGCGGCCGTGCTCGCGCTTCAGGCGTGCCACCTCGCCTTGCAGCGCCTCGTGATACGGCAGCCAGTAGCGATCGCGGCGACGCATGATCTCGTCGTTGCCGGGCAGCGCGTTCGCCGGATACAGCGGCGCCTTGTCGAACGTATCGACCGGCACGAGCCCCGTCGTGTCCTGCCCCGGGTACAGGTTCTCGTTGTCGGGCGGACGGTTCAGGTCGACGACGTAACGCGCATGCGACGGTACGAGGATCGATGCGCCGAGGTCGGCCGCGAATCCATACAGCCGTTCGAGATGCCAGTCGCAATCGTCGACGAAGCGCGCGTCGGCCGTCATCGTCGCGGCGATGTCGTCGGGAATGTACGTGCCTGCGTGCGGAATCGAGATCAGCAGCGGCAGCGTGCCCTGCTTCAGCGTGAATACAGCCGGTTGTTCAGTCATGTCGCATCACCGTTGGAGGTCTGCCGGCGCACGCTTGCGGCGTGCGCCGGTTGCGCGCGTCAGCGCAGCAGTTGCGCCAGCGCGGCGCGGTAGTCGGCATACGCGACGGCTTCGTCGCGATGACGGCGGCCGCTCACGACGCGCTCACCGCCCGTGTAGACGTCGAGCACCGGCGTGTCGCCGTGCTCCGCGAACACGATACCCGACAACCACGACGAGCTGTCGTGTTCGGCGATCGCCGGATGATCGGGATCGAGCACGAGCCAGTCGGCGCGGCACCCTTCACGCAGCGCACCGACACGCCGCCCGCTGGCCTGGGCGCCACCGGCGAGCGACGCGTCGAACAGGCGATCGGCGACATGCGCCTGCGACTCGCTCGCCAGCACGTTGCGCGCGCGATGCACGAGCCGTTGCCCGTATTCGAGCAGGCGCAACTCCGAGCGCCAGTCGACCGACGCGTGGCTGTCCGAGCCGACGCCGATCACGCCGCCCTGCGCGAGATAGTCGACAGCGGGGAACACGCCGTCGCCGAGGTTCGCTTCGGTCGTCAGGCACAGGCCGGCGACCGCGCGGCGCTTCGCGAGCGCCGCCGTTTCAGCCGCGTCGACGTGCGTCGCGTGCACGAGACACCAGCGCGCATCGACGTCGAAGCGATCGAGCAGCCATTGCACGGGGCGCGCGCCGTACGCACGCACGCAGTCGTCGACTTCGGCCGTCTGCTCGGCGATATGGATATGCACGGGGGCATCGTCGGGCAGCCCTGCGAGCAGCACGCGCAAGCCGTTTTCGGATACCGCCCGCAGCGAGTGCGGTGCAACGCCGTAGCGCAGCCCGCCGTGCTCCGGCGCCACGCGGCGCATCGCGTCGAGCAGTTCGAGCAGGCCGTCAGGCGTATTGATGAAGCGGCGCTGGTCGTCACGCGGCGGCTTGTCGCCGAAACCGGCGAACTGGTACGACACCGGCAGCATCGTGATGCCGATGCCGGCCGCGCGCGCGGCGTCGATCACACGCGTGCCGAGCTCGGCGATCTGCGGATAGCGCGAGCCGTCCTGCGTGTGATGCACGTAGTGGAATTCGCACACCGACGTGTAGCCGCACTTGAGCATCTCGACATACAGCCAGCGCGCGATCGCGGCAAGCGCGTCGGGCGTGATCTTCAGCGCGAAGCGGTACATCAGGTCGCGCCAGCTCCAGAAGCTATCGGACGGATTCGCGCGATATTCGGTGAGCCCCGCCATCGCGCGCTGGAACGCGTGCGAATGCAGGTTCGGCATGCCGGGCAGCACGGGCCCCGCCGCGCGAGCGACGCCCGCGGGTGCGTCGGTGTCGGGCGTCACGCCGGTCAGCGTGCCGGCCGCGTCCCAGCGCAGCAGGACGTTACGGCGCCAGCCATCGGGCAGGTACGCATGGTCTGCGAACAACGTGGTGTCGGTCATGAGGCTATCCATTCATCCGGCGAAACACGGTCGTGCCGCCACGTACGACCTGCTCGCACAGCGGCCGGCCGATCCAGTAGGCGAGCTCCGCCAGCGAGCCGACCGACCACGCGGCGAAGTCGGCCTGGCGACCGACCTCGAGCGCGCCGTGGCGATCCGCGCGGCCGAGCGCCGCGGCCGCATGGCGCGTGACGCCCTGCAGCACTTCGGGCACCGTCATGCGGAACAGCGTGCAGCCCATGTTCAACGTCAGCAGCAGCGATTCGAGCGGCGACGTGCCGGGGTTGTGATCGGTCGCGAGCGCGATCGGCACGCCGTGCTTGCGCAGCAGCTCGATCGGCGGCAGTTGCGTCTCGCGGATGAAGTAGTACGCGCCGGGCAGCAGCACGGCAACCGTGCCGGCTGCCTTCATCGCCTCGATGCCGGCTTCGTCGAGAAATTCGAGGTGATCGGCGGACAGTGCGCGATAACGCGCGGCCAGCGCCGTGCCGCCCGCGTTCGACAGCTGCTCCGCATGCAGCTTCACGGGCAGCCCGCGCCGCGTCGCGGCCTCGAACACGCGCTCGGTCTGCGCGAGCGAAAAGCCGATGCGTTCGCAGAACACGTCGACCGCGTCGACGAGCCCTTCGTCGGCCAGCGCCGGCAGCATCCGGTCGCACACTTCGTCGATGTACGCATCCGCACGGCCCGCATATTCGGGCGGCAGCGCGTGCGCGCCGAGGAAGGTCGTGTAGACGCTGACCGGAAAGCGTTCGCCGAGCTGGCGTGCAACGCGCAGCATCTTGCGTTCGCTCGCGAGGTCGAGCCCGTAGCCCGACTTGATCTCGATCGCGGTCACGCCTTCGGCGAGCAGCGGCTGCAGGCGTGCTGCAGCCTGCACGAACAGCGCCGTCTCGTCGGCCGCGCGCGTCGCGCGCACCGTCGACACGATCCCGCCGCCCTGCCGCGCGATCTCCTCGTAGCTCACGCCCGCGAGGCGCTGCGCGAATTCGTCGGCACGCGTGCCGCCGTACACGAGGTGCGTATGGCAGTCGACGAGGCCCGGCGTCACCCACGCGCCGTGCAGATCCTCGCGCTGCCAGTGGGCGTAACCGTGCGGCAGCGCGGACATCGCGCCGAGCCAGACGATCGTGCCGGTTTCGTCGACGGCGATCGCCGCGTCGTCGATCGTCTCGTCAGGATGGCCGTGCGGACACAGCCTCAGGTGATGCCAGACAGTCGGTTTCATGCGTTCAGTCTCGTTCGCCGATGGCGAGCGACACGGCGAGCAACGCGCCGCTCCCGCTCACGACGACGTCAAACGCACGCCGCGGCCCGTCGAGCCGCAGCGTGTCCATTTCTTCCAGGGTGTAGCGTGTGCCGTCGATTTCGACCGCGGCGTCGCCGGCCGCGCAATGCAGCAGCACGGTATCGGCATGCTCGATGCGGTGCGCGCCTGCGCGCCATACGTCGAGCGCGCCGCGCGCGGCCGAAC
Source organism: Burkholderia sp. Tr-20390 (assembly GCF_017104595.1). NCBI lineage: Bacteria > Pseudomonadati > Pseudomonadota > Betaproteobacteria > Burkholderiales > Burkholderiaceae > Burkholderia > Burkholderia sp. Tr-20390. The sequence goes on from NZ_JAAGPC010000223.1 coordinate 6,870, forward strand.
GGCGCGTCATCAGGTTGAAGTCGCGCGTCGCGCCGTCGTGCAGCGTCGCGTCGATCGCCGCTTCCCCCACAAAATCCGCGCGGGCCAGCGGCGCGTCGAGCACGTGGCGGGCGCCGCCTGCCTCGGCGAGCGTCATGCCCGCGCCGGACAGCAGCACCAGCGTGCGGTCGATCCCGTCGAAACGCGAGAACGGCCCGGCCGTGCCGACGTCGGCGACGCTCACGCGCCACGCAAATGCGTCGAGCGCGGCGCCCGGCGGGAACGCGCCGATCTCGCGCGTCACGCCGCCGCCGTTCTTCCATGGCGACGCGACGAGATCCGCTGCGCGGATCATCGTCGCAATCGCCGGCGCCGGGTGGAGCGCCGTCATGCTCAGCGGCCGAGCATCGGCAGCTTCAGGCCGGCTTCGCGGGCCGTCTGCTGCGCGAGTTCGTAGCCGGCATCCGCATGGCGCATCACGCCCGTCGCCGGGTCGTTCAGCAGCACGCGGCCGAGGCGCTCGTGCGCTTCGGCGGTACCGTCGGCGACGATCACGACGCCCGAGTGCTGCGAGAAGCCCATGCCCACGCCGCCGCCATGGTGCAGCGACACCCACGATGCGCCGCCTGCGGTGTTCAGCAGTGCGTTCAAGAGCGGCCAGTCGCTCACGGCGTCCGAACCGTCCTTCATCGATTCCGTCTCGCGGTTCGGGCTGGCGACCGAGCCGGTGTCGAGGTGGTCGCGGCCGATCACGATCGGGGCCTTCAGCTCGCCGTTCTTGACCATCTCGTTGAACGCCTGGCCGAGGCGATAGCGATCCTTCACGCCGACCCAGCAGATCCGTGCCGGCAGGCCCTGGAACGCAATGCGTTCACGCGCCATGTCGAGCCAGTTGTGCAGGTGCGGATCGTCGGGGATCAGCTCCTTCACCTTCTGGTCGGTCTTGTAGATGTCTTCCGGATCGCCCGACAGCGCGACCCAGCGGAACGGGCCCTTGCCTTCGCAGAACAGCGGGCGGATATAGGCCGGCACGAAGCCCGGGAAGTCGAATGCGTTCTCGACGCCCATTTCCAGCGCCATCTGGCGGATGTTGTTGCCGTAGTCGAGCGTCGCCGCGCCGCGTTCCTGCAGTGCGAGCATCGCGCGCACCTGGACGGCCATCGACTGCTTCGCGACCTTCACGATGCTCTGCGGATCGACCTTCTGCGCTTCGCGCCATTGCGCGACGGTCCAGCCTTGCGGCAGGTAGCCGTTGATCGGGTCGTGCGCGCTCGTCTGGTCGGTCACGCAATCCGGCGTGATGCCGCGCGTGACGAGTTCGGCGAACACGTCGGCCGCGTTGCCGAGCAGGCCGATCGACACCGGCTTGCCGGTGCGCTTCGCTTCCTCGATCAAGCCGAGCGCCTCGTCGAGCGTCGTCGCCTTCTTGTCGACGTAGCGCGTCTTCAGGCGGAAGTCGATGCGGGTCTCGTCGCATTCGACCGCGATCATCGAGAAGCCGGCCATCGTCGCGGCCAGCGGCTGCGCGCCGCCCATGCCGCCGAGGCCGCCCGTCAGGATCCAGCGGCCCGACGGATCGCCGTTGAAGTGCTGGTTCGCGACCGAGAAGAACGTTTCATAGGTACCCTGAACGATGCCCTGGCTGCCGATGTAGATCCAGCTGCCGGCCGTCATCTGGCCGTACATCATCAGGCCCTTGCGATCGAGCTCGTGGAAGTGATCCCAGTTCGCCCAGTGCGGCACGAGGTTCGAGTTCGCGAGCAGCACGCGCGGCGCATCCTTGTGCGTGCGGAACACACCGACCGGCTTGCCCGACTGGATCAGCAGCGTCTCGTTCTCCTCGAGATCCTTCAGCGATGCGAGGATCTGGTCGTAGCATTCCCAGTTGCGTGCCGCGCGGCCGATGCCGCCGTACACGACGAGCGCATGCGGATGCTCAGCGACTTCCGGGTCGAGGTTGTTCTGGATCATCCGGTAGGCCGCTTCGGCCAGCCAGGTCTTGCAGACTTTCTCGCTGCCGCGCGGCGCGCGGATCGTGCGCGTCGGATCGAGACGGGGATCGATGTGTTTCGGATGGTTCATGACGACTGCTCCCGAAGGAAAATGACTATCAAATAGGAATCAGAAATGCCCGGTGAAGCGATAACGGCTGCCGGGATGCCACAGATTCGCCACCGAGGCGACGACGCCCTGCGACCAGGTGCGTCGATGTAAAACCAGACACGGCTCGACGTCGTCCATCCGCAGCTGCTCGCGCCGCTCCGGCGCCGGGGCCGCCGCTTCGATCCGGTACTCGACGCGCTGCAGCGGAGCCGCGCGCATCAGGTACAGGTTCGGCGTCGTGTTCGTGAAATCCTGCTCGGCGTAATCCGGCGCGACCGCCGGATTCACCCATCGTTCTTCGAGCTGCACGGGCTCGTCGTTCTCGAAGTGCAGCACCTGCGAATGAAACAGCTTCGTGCGCACGGCGACCTGCATCTCGTCGGCGAGCGCGTCGTCGGCGCGGATCGTGTCGAGGCCGAGCACGCTGGCGTGATACGCATGCCCGCGTGCGCCGACTTCCTCCGAGATGCTGCGGATCGCCACCAGCGTCGACTCGTACTTCGGCCGCGCGACGTAGGTGCCCGCCCCCTTCATGCGCGTGAGCACCTGCTCGGCCGTCAACTCGCGCAGCGCGCGGTTGACGGTCATGCGCGCCACCTTGAATTCGCGCGCCAGCTCGTTCTCGGACGGCACCTGATCGCCCTCCTCCCACTCGCCTGCGTGGATGCGGGCCAGGATGAAATCCTTGATCTCCTGGTAGACCGGCGCGCTCATGGGCTTACTGTTCCGACGCGAACGAGAACGGCGCGACCTTCGCGAACGCGCGCTCGCCGACCAGCTTGGCGATCACGGCGATGTCCGGTGCGAAGTAGTGATCGAGCTCGTAGTGCGCGACCTTGGCGCGGATCGTTTCCATCACCGGCGCCAGCTTCGGGCTCGTGTGGTACGGCGCGCGCAGGTCGACGCCTTGTGCGGCGGCCAGCAGTTCGATCGCGAGGATGTGCTTCGTGTTGTCCGCGATGTCGGCGAGCTTGCGCGCGGCAAACGTCGCCATCGACACGTGGTCTTCCTGGTTCGCCGAGGTCGGCAGCGAGTCGACCGACGCCGGGTGCGCGAGCGTCTTGTTTTCCGATGCGAGTGCGGCCGCCGTCACGTGCGCGATCATGAAGCCCGAGTTCACGCCGCCGTCCCGCACGAGGAACGGGGGCAGGCCCGACAGCGTCGCATCGATCAGCAGCGCGATGCGGCGTTCGGCCAGTGCGCCGATTTCCGCTGCGGCGAGCGCGAGATTGTCGGCCGCGAATGCGACGGGCTCGGCGTGGAAGTTGCCGCCCGACAGCACTTCGCCGGTATCCGGGAAGATCAGCGGGTTGTCCGACACGGCGTTCGCTTCGACCAGCAGCACGTCGGCCGCATGGCGCATCTGGTCCAGGCACGCGCCCATCACCTGCGGCTGGCAGCGCAGGCTGTACGGGTCCTGCACCTTGTCGCAGTCGCGGTGCGACTGGTTGATCGGCGAGCCTTCGAGCAGGTCGCGATACGACGCGGCCGCGTCGATCTGGCCTTGGTGGCCGCGCAGCTCATGAATGCGTGCGTCGAACGGCTTCACCGAGCCGGCAGCCGCGTCGACCGACAGCGCGCCGGCGACGAGCGCGGTGCGGTACAGGTCTTCGATCGCGAACATGTTGTCGAGCGCCAGCGCGGTCGATGCCTGCGTGCCGTTCAGCAGCGCCAGGCCCTCCTTCGCCTGCAGCGTCAGCGGCGCGAGGCCCGCGACGCGCAGACCGTCGATCGCGCTTGCACGCTCGCCGCGGATGAACACTTCGCCGACGCCCAGCAGCACGGCCGACATGTGCGCGAGCGGCGCGAGGTCGCCCGATGCGCCGACCGAGCCCTTCACCGGGATCAGCGGCAGCACGTCCGCGTTGAACAGCTTGATCAGCGCGTCCATCACTTCGCGACGGATGCCCGAGTGGCCGCGGCCGAGGCTCGACAGCTTCAGCGCCATCAGCAGGCGCACCGACGAGCGTGCCATCGGCTCGCCCACGCCGACCGCGTGCGACAGCACGAGGTTCTTCTGCAGCAGTTCGAGCTGGTCGTGCGGGATATGCGTGCTGGCCAGGCGGCCGAAGCCCGTGTTGATGCCGTAGGCCGGCTCGCCCTTCGCGGCGATGTCGGCGACGGCCTTCGCGCCGGCGTCGATCTTCGCGAAGCTGGCCGGGTCGAGCGCGAGCTGCACGGATTCGCGTGCGATCTGGCGCAGTTGCGGGAGGGTCAGATGGCCGGGGGTCAACGTAATCATGTGAGCAATCCTGTCTAGACAAGTTCGGAATGGATTGAAGTGTAGCCACGCCAACTTGTCTAGACAACCCGTTTTTCACCGATTTCGACTCGGGAGTTTCCCTGATGCCCGGCGCGGCCCGCCCCTTCAGCCCGTGTGATCCGGCTCTTAACAGTTGTTGCAATTATTTTTTCTTTGGCAACATACGGATCATTACTGCCACGGAGACCGCCATGCCCTTCCCGTCCCGATTCGCCATCCGGTTCGGCCGCCCCCTGCTGTTCGCCGCGTGCGCACTCGCGTGCGGCGCGTCGCTCGCCGCGGAGCCGCTGTCCGGCACGCTCGAGAAGATCCGGCAGAGCAACCTGATCTCGATCGGCCACCGCGAAACGTCGGTGCCGTTCTCCTACGCCGACGCGAACGGCAAGGTCATCGGCTTCTCGCAGGACCTGTGCGACCGCGTGATCGCCGCCGTGAAGGCGCGCACCGGCAAGCCCGACCTGCAGGTGCGCTTCATTCCCGTCACGTCGCAGAACCGCATTCCGCTCGTGCAGAACGGCACCGTCGATCTCGAATGCGGCGTGACGACCAACCTCGCCGCGCGTCACGCGCAGGTCGCGTTCTCGACCACCTTCTTCGTCGCGACGACGCGCCTGCTCACGCGCACGACGTCGGGCATCCGCGACTTCCCCGATCTCGCCAGCAAGACGGTCGTGACGAACCAGGGCACGACGTCCGAGCGCCTGCTGCGCAAGATGAACGAGGAAAAGAAGATGAACATGCAGATCATCAGCGCGAAGGACTACGGCGAAGGACGCCTCACGCTCGAATCGGGCCGCGCGGCCGCGTACATGATGGACGACGTGCTGCTCGCGGGCGTGCGCCAGCTCGCCGCGAAGCCGGCCGACTGGCGGATCGTCGGCACGCCGCAATCGTCGGAAGCCTACGGCTTCATGCTGCGCAAGGACGATCCGCAGTTCAAGGCGCTCGTCTACGGCGTGCTCGTGCAGTTGATGAAGCGCGGCGAGATCGACGCGCTGTACGACAAGTGGTTCATGAAGCCGGTGCCGCCGAAGGGGCTGTCGTTCGACTTCGCGATGAGCGACGTGATCAAGGCGCGCTATGCCGCGCCGAACGACGCGCCGCTCGAATGAGCGCCGCGCGCTGACCGCGGCTCACGCACGCGTCCACGCGACGCATGCCGCATAGCCGGGCGCCGCGTCGAGCCACGCCGCATCGAACGCC
>NZ_JAAGPC010000224.1:0-235 GCF_017104595.1 Burkholderia sp. Tr-20390
GTCAGCACATTAAGCGTGACTCGTGCGTGCTAGAAGGGAGTGGGCTGCAGCGCGGACGAGCGACAAACATCTGGACGGACAGCTAGAGGGCCGTGTAGCGCAGGGAGGTGTTACGGGTTGTGGCGGGCGGAGCGAGCTGTGTCGTGTCAGCGGACGTGACGACGCTGTTGCCGACCAGCGAAGGCTGAACGACGGGAAACGCAGGTGAAATGGAATCGATCTGAGTTTTTTTTTT
>NZ_JAAGPC010000225.1:0-11834 GCF_017104595.1 Burkholderia sp. Tr-20390
CCGATCGCCGACGCGAACGCATGGCGCCGCGCCACGCCGGTGGCGGCCGCGCGCGGCGAAATCGTGCAGTTGAGCGCGCCCGGCGCACCGGCGACCGCGTTGCTGCGCGGCACCGGGCCGTCGCTCGAGCACGACGAAGCGGCCCTGCTGATCGCGTTGAATCCCGAGCTCGACGCGGCGGTGACGGTCGACCCCGCGACGATCCTGCCCGGCGTGCCGGGCGGATTCACGCGCGTCGCCACGCAAGACGGCACGCACCCCCACCCGCCGGCCGCGCTCGAACCGTTCACGCTCGACCCGGGCGCGTACGCGCTGCTGCATGCGTGGCAGGCGCCGCCCGTCACGACTCGCCGCGACGCCGCACACGAGCGCGGCGCACTGTCCGCGGCGATCGCGGCCGACCGGATCGCGATCGAGCGCGTCGAGCCGTCGGTCGACGGCGGCCGCTTCGCGGTCAAGCGCGTGATCGGCGAGACGCTCGTCGTCCACGCGTCGATCTTCACCGACGGGCACGCGCATCTCGCGGCCGCGCTGCAGTGGCGTGCCGCCGGCGACGACGACTGGCGCGAAATCCCGTTCGAAGCCGAACCGAACGACGGCTGGCACGCCCGCGTCGTGCTCGACCGGCTCGGCCGCCATGAATTTCGCGTGATTGCCTGGCGCGACGACTGGGCGTCGCTCGTCCACGATGTCGCGAAGAAACACGCGGCCGGCCAGGACGTGACGCTCGAACTGCGCGAAGCGCAGCTGCTGCTCGCGACCGCGCTCAAGCTCGCCGATCCGCTCGATGCACGCGCGCGCACGCAGATGAAACGACTCGTCGCCGAGTTCAAGGACGCATCGGCCGACGTGCGGCTCGCGCAGCTCGGCGCGGCGCCGCTCGCCGACGCGTTCGCGGCGCTGCGCTACCGCCCGTTCGTCACGCACGACACGACGACCTTCCCGGTCGACGTCGAGCGCCGCGCGGCCCGCTTCTCCAGCTGGTACGAGATGTTTCCGCGCTCGGCGAGCGACGATCCGCACCGGCACGGCACGTTCGACGACGTGATCGCGCACCTGCCGCGCATCCGTGACATGGGTTTCGACGTGCTGTATTTCCCGCCGATCCACCCGATCGGCACGACCGCGCGCAAGGGCCGCAACAACAGCCTGACGGCCGGCCCCGACGACGTCGGCAGCCCGTACGCGATCGGCTCGCCGGACGGCGGCCACACGGCCGTGCATCCGCAGCTCGGCACGCTCGACTCGTTCCGCGCGCTGGTCGATGCCGCGCGCGGCCACGGGCTCGAAATCGCGCTCGATTTCGCGATCCAGTGCTCGCCCGACCATCCGTGGCTCGCCGCGCATCCGGGCTGGTTCGCGTGGCGGCCCGACGGCTCGCTGCGCTTCGCGGAAAATCCGCCGAAGCGTTACCAGGACATCGTGAACCCCGATTTCTACGCGCCGGACGCGCTGCCCGACCTGTGGCTCGCGCTGCGCGACGCGGTGCTGTTCTGGGTCGACGCGGGCGTGCGGATCTTCCGCGTCGACAATCCGCACACGAAGCCGCTGCCGTTCTGGGCGTGGATGATCGACGACGTGCGCGGCCGGCACCCGGACGTCGTATTCCTGTCCGAAGCGTTCACACGGCCGGGGATGATGGTCCGGCTTGCGAAAGTCGGCTTCTCGCAGTCGTACACGTACTTCACGTGGCGCGAGTCGAAGCGCGAATTCATCGACTACCTGACCGAGCTGACGACCGGCCCGGTGCGCGAGTTCTTCCGGCCGAACTTCTTCGTCAACACGCCCGACATCAACCCGCGCCACCTGCAGAACGCGCCGCGCACGCAGTTCGTGATCCGCGCGGCGCTCGCGGCGACGCTGGCCGGCGCGTGGGGCATGTACTCGGGCTTCGAGCTCGGCGAATCGGCGCCGCTGCCCGACAGCGAGGAATACGCGGACGCGGAGAAGTACGAGCTGCGCTCGCGCGACTGGAGCAAGGCCGCGCATATCGGCGCCGAGGTCGCGCGGCTGAACCGCGCGCGGCGTGCCCACCCGGCGCTGCAGACCCATCTCGGCCTCACGTTCCTCGACGCGGACAACGACTCAGTGCTCGTGTTCATGAAGGCGACGCCGGCGTTCGACAGCGTGGTGGTCGTCGCGATCAGCACCGATCCGTGGCATCCGCAGGTCGCGAACTTCACGCTCGATGCGTCGCTGTGGCGCGGCCTGGGGCTCGTCGACGGCGAACCGCTCGACGCGCTCGAACAGGACGCCACGCATGCGGAAACCTGGCGCGGGCATCGCCAGTACGTCTCGCTCGATCCGCATGTGCGCCCGTATGCAATCTGGCGGCTCACGCCGTCTCCAGGCGCCGCGCGGGCGGCGGCGCACGAACCGGGCGACGCCCGGCCCTCCTCGGGAGCCCATGGATGATGAAACGCGAAGATTCCCTCGACGACGTGCGCCGCGCGCAATTCCCGTCGCTCGCGCCGGCCGGCACCCCGCGCCGGCGCCGCTCGCGCCGCCGCGCGCCGGCGCTCTGCGCGGACGATCCGCTGTGGTACAAGGACGCGATCATCTACCAGGTGCACGTGAAGTCGTTCTACGACTCGAACAACGACGGCATCGGCGACTTCCCCGGCCTGATTGCGAAGCTCGACTACATCGCCGAGCTCGGCGTCGACACGATCTGGCTGCTGCCGTTCTACCCGTCGCCGCGCCGCGACGACGGCTACGACATCGCCGACTACCGCGGCGTGCATCCCGACTACGGCACGCTGGCCGACGTGCGGCGCTTCATCCGCGAAGCGCATGCGCGCGGCATTCGCGTAATCACCGAGCTGGTGATCAACCACACGTCGGACCAGCATCCGTGGTTCCAGCGCGCGCGCCGCGCGAAGCCCGGTTCCACGCATCGCGACTACTACATGTGGTCGGACACCGACACGAAATACGCGGGCACGCGGATCATCTTCCTCGATACGGAAACGTCGAACTGGGCGCACGACCCGATCGCCGGCCAGTACTACTGGCACCGCTTCTATTCGCACCAGCCGGACCTGAACTTCGACAACCCGGCCGTCGTGCGCGAGGTGATGCAGGTGATGCGCTTCTGGCTCGACCTCGGCATCGACGGGCTGCGGCTCGACGCGGTGCCGTATCTCGTCGCGCGGGAAGGCACCAGCAACGAGAACCTGCCCGAGACGCACGCGATCCTGAAGCGGATCCGCGCGACGATCGACGCCGAGTATCCGAACCGGATGCTGCTCGCGGAGGCGAACCAGTGGCCGGAGGACGTGCAGGAATATTTCGGCAACGAGGACGAATGCCACATGGCGTTCCATTTCCCGCTGATGCCGCGCATCTACATGTCGATCGCGAGCGAGGACCGCTTCCCGATCGTCGACATCATGCGGCAGACGCCGGAACTCGCGCCGAGCAACCAGTGGGCCGTGTTCCTGCGCAACCACGACGAGCTGACGCTCGAGATGGTGACCGACTCCGAGCGCGACCTGCTGTGGCAGACCTATGCGAGCGACCGGCGCGCGCGGCTGAACCTCGGCATCCGGCGCCGGCTCGCGCCGCTGATGGAACGCGACCGGCGCCGCATCGAGCTGATCAACTCGCTGCTGCTGTCGATGCCGGGCACGCCGGTGATCTACTACGGCGACGAGCTCGGGATGGGCGACAACATCCACCTCGGCGACCGCGACGGCGTGCGCACGCCGATGCAGTGGTCGTCGGACCGCAACGGCGGCTTCTCGCGCGCCGACCCCGAACAGCTCGTGCTGCCGCCGGTGATGGGCGCGCTGTACGGCTACGACGCGGTCAACGTGGAGGCGCAGACGCGCGACCCGCATTCGCTGCTGAACTGGACGCGCCGCATCCTGTCGACGCGCCGCGCGTCGCAGGCGTTCGGGCGCGGCACGATCCGCTTCCTGCGCCCGGAGAACCGCAAGGTGCTCGCGTACCTGCGCGAGCTGGACGGCCACGATCCGGTGCTGTGCGTCGCGAACCTGTCGCGGGCGTCGCAGGCCGTCGAGCTCGACCTGTCCGAATTCGCGGGCCGCGTGCCGATCGAGATGACATCGGATTCGCCGTTTCCGCCGATCGGGCAGCTCACGTACCTGCTGACCTTTCCACCGTACGGGTTCCTGTGGTTCGTGCTCGCCGAGCACGGCCGCGAACCGTCGTGGCGGCAGCCGCACGCGGAGCCGCTGCCCGAATACGTGACGCTCGTGATGCGGCGCGGCGATACGCGGCCGAACGTCGAACAGCTGCACGTGCTCGCGCACGATGCCCTGCCCTCGTGGCTCGCGCGGCGGCGCTGGTTCGCGTCGAAGGACCGCGCGATCGGCACGGCCCGGCTGAACGTCGTCACGCCGGTGCCGGGCGAACCGTTCCAGTACGCGGAGGCCTGGGTCGAATCCGGCGAGACGGGCAACGTCGAACGCTACGTCGTGCCGCTCGCGGCCGCGTGGGGCGGTGAAACCTCGCAGCCGCTGTTCACGCAGCTGGCGCTGGCGCGCGTGCGGCGCGGCCATTCGGTCGGCTACCTGACCGACGCGTTCGCGCTGCCGGCATTCGCGCACGGGATGCTGCGCAAGCTGCGCGACGGCGCGACGGTGCCGACCACCGACGGCGGCCGGCTCGCGTTCCTGCCGGAAGACGCGCTCGCCGCGCTCGATCCCGGCGACGACGCCGAAGTGCGCTGGCTCGCGGCCGAGCAGAGCAACAGCTCGCTCGTGATCGGCGACGCGATCGTGCTGAAGCTGGTGCGCAAGGTCGCGCACGGCGTGCATCCGGAAGCGGAAATGAGCCGGCACCTCACGCGGATCGGCTACCCGAACACCGCGACGCTCGCGGGCGAAGTCGTGCACGTCGACCCGGACGGCACGCCGCACACGGTCGCGATCCTGCAGCGCTACGTCGACAACCAGGGCGACGCGTGGACGCGCTCGTTCGACTTCCTGCGGCGCGCGGTGGACGAGCTCGCGCTGCCGGCTGCCGACGAAGAGGAACACGACGACACGAACGAGGAACCCGACGCGCTGCTCGGCTATGCGGCGTTCGCGGGGATCATCGGCACGCGGCTCGGCCAGCTGCACGTCGCGCTCGCGCAGCCGTCCGACGATCCCGCGTTCGCACCGGAGCACGCGACGCCCGGCCATGTCGACGGCTGGTGCGCGGACGCGATCGCGTCGTTCGAGCACGCGCTCGACGTGCTGCAGACGCGGCTCGAGGCGCTCGATCCTGCGATGCGCACGGCGGCCGACACGCTGCTCGCGTCGCGCGACGCGGCCGTGCGCGCGCTCGGCGAACTCGTGCCGCGCACGCTCGACGCGCAGTGCATGCGGATCCACGGCGATTTCCATCTGGGCCAGGTGCTCGACGTGCAGGGCGACGCGCTGCTGATCGACTTCGAGGGCGAGCCGGCGCGCCCGCTCGAACACCGCCGCGCGAAATCGCATCCGCTGCGCGACGTGGCCGGCCTGCTGCGTTCGCTGTCGTACGTGAGCGCGACCGCGCAGTTCGCGATCGAGAAGGCGCCGCCGCAGGCGGCCGGCCGCAAGCGCGCGCTGTTCGACCGCTTCGGGCAGGCCGCCGCCGACCGCTTCGTCGACTGCTATCGCACGGCCGCCGAGCAGGCGCCCGCGCGTTTCGTCGACCCGCGCTACGCCGATCGCCTGCTCGCGCTGTTCCTGATCGACAAGGCGTCGTACGAGCTGTGCTACGAAGCCGCGAACCGGCCCGACTGGCTGAGCGTGCCGGTCGGCGGGCTCGCCGCGCTGGTCGAACGGCTGCTCGATGACGGCGGCGCATCCGACGACGGAGGCACACGATGACTGACACGCTGTTCGAACGATCCGACATCGAGGCGCTGCTCGCCGGCCGTCATCCCGATCCGTTCGCGTGCCTCGGCCCGCACGGGCAGGCCGGCGAGGTCGTCGTGCGCGCGCTGCTGCCCGGCGCGACAAGCGTGCATGCGCTGTCGCCGGAAGGCGCCGAACTCGGCACGCTCGAATGCGTCGATCGCGCCGGCTGCTTCGCGGGAACGATCCCGCGCAACGGCGGCGCGCCGCACTACCTGCTCGCGATCGACTGGCCCGACGCGCGGCAGGTGATCGACGATGCGTATGCGTTCGGCACGCTGCTCGACGACGCCGTGCTCGCCCGCTTCTCCGCCGGCGACCCGGCCGCCGTGCTCGACTGCCTTGGCGCCGTGCCCGCGCGCATCGACGACACCGACGGCGTGCGCTTCGCGGTCTGGGCGCCGAACGCGCAGCGCGTGTCGGTGGTGGGCGATTTCAACGGCTGGGACGGCCGCCGCCATCCGATGCGGCTGCGCCGGCCGTCGGGCGTGTGGGAGCTGTTCGTGCCGGGCATCGGCGCGGGCGAATGCTACAAGTACGAGGTGCGCGCGGCCGACGGGCGCGTGCTGCCGCACAAGGCCGATCCCTGCGCGCGCGCGACCGAGGCGCCGCCGCGCACGGCGTCGGTCGTCGCCGACGTCGCGGCGCTCGACGCGTTCGCATGGCACGACGACGGCTGGATGCACGCGCGGCCGCACACCGACCGCTACCGCGTGCCGTGGTCGATCTACGAGGTGCATGCGGAATCGTGGCTACGGGTGCCCGAGGAGATGAACCGCAGCGCGACCTGGGACGAACTCGCCGAGCGGCTGATTCCGTACGTGAAGGGAATGGGCTTCACGCACGTCGAGTTCATGCCGATCGCCGAATACCCGTTCGGCGGCTCGTGGGGCTACCAGCCGCTCGCGCAGTTCGCGCCGTCCGCGCGCTTCGGGCCGGTCGACGGCTTCGCGCGCTTCGTCGACCGCGCACATGCGGCCGGCATCGGCGTGCTGGTCGACTGGGTGCCCGCGCACTTCCCCGACGATCCGCACGGCCTCGCGCAGTTCGACGGCACCGCGCTGTACGAGCACGCCGACCCGCGCGAAGGGCTGCATCCCGACTGGCACACGTGCGTGTTCAACGTCGGGCGCAGCGAAGTCGGCGCCTTCCTCGTCGCCTCGGCGCTCGCGTGGGCGCGCCGGTATCACGTCGACGGCATCCGCGTCGACGCGGTCGCGTCGATGCTGTACCGCGACTATTCGCGCGCGGAAGGCGAATGGGTGCCGAACGTGCACGGCGGCCGCGAGAACCTCGAATCGGTCGCGTTCCTGCGCATGCTGAACGACACGCTGCACGGTGCGGCCGCGCCGGCCGGGGTCGTCACCATCGCGGAGGAATCGACCGCCTGGCCGGGCGTCACCGCGCCGACCGGCGACGGCGGGCTCGGCTTCGACTTCAAGTGGAACATGGGCTGGATGCACGACACGCTCGCGTATCTGCGCGAGGATCCGGTACATCGCCGCTATCACCACGACCGGATGACGTTCGGGCTCGTGTACGCGTTCTCCGAGCGCTTCGTGCTGCCGCTGTCGCACGACGAGGTCGTGCACGGCAAGGGCTCGCTCGTCGCGAAGATGCCGGGCGACGCGTGGCAGCGGCTCGCGACGCTGCGTGCGTACTTCGGCTTCATGTGGGCGCACCCCGGCAAGAAGCTGCTGTTCATGGGCAGCGAATTCGCGCAATGGGCCGAGTTCGCGCACGACGCGACGCCGCACTGGGACCTGCTCGATGCGCCCGCGCATCGCGGCGTGCAGCGGCTCGTGCGCGACCTGAACCGCACCTATGCGGCCGAGCCGGCGCTGCATGCGCTCGACTGTCATGCGGCCGGCTTCTCCTGGCTGATCGGCGACGACCGCGACAACAGCGTGTTCGCGTTCGCGCGCCGCGACGACGCGGGGCATCTCGTCGTCGCGGTCTGCAACTTCACGCCCGTGCCGCGCGCCGGTTATCGCATCGGGCTGCCCGCGCCCGGCCACTGGCGGGAACTGATGAACACCGATGCCGCGCCGTACGGCGGCACCAACGCCGGCAACGACGGCGCCGTGTGGGCCGAAGCCGTGCCCGCGCACGGCGAAGCGTGGTCGGCCACCCTGCGCCTGCCGCCGCTCGCGACGCTGTGGCTGCGCCCCATCTGAATGCTTGCGCCCTCGACACGGAGATCCCCCGCATGCCGACTGCCCTGCCCACCCGTCTGGAATCCGGCCGTAGCTACCCGCTCGGCGCGACCTGGGACGGCCTCGGAACCAACTTCGCGGTGTTTTCCGCGCACGCACACCGCATCCAGCTGTGCGTGTTCGATCCGACCGGCCGCAAGGAGCTGGCGCGCCTCGACCTGCCCGAATGCACCGACGAGATCTGGCACGGCTACCTGCCCAACGCGCATCCGGGCACCGTGTACGGGTTTCGCGCGGACGGCCCGTACCAGCCGCAGCACGGCCATCGCTTCAACCCGACCAAGCTGCTGCTCGACCCATACGCGCGCAAGCTGGTCGGCCAGTTCCGCTGGTCGGACGCGCTGTTCGGCTATCGCCTGCATTCGAACCGCGCGGACCTGTCGATGGACCGGCGCGACTCGGCGCCCGCGATGCCGAAGTGCGTGGTGGTCGACGAGGCGTTCGACTGGAGCACCGACCGGCGCCCGCGCGTGTCGTGGCGCAACACGGTGATCTACGAGACCCACGTGCGCGGCGCGTCGATGCGGCGTGCCGGGTTGCGCCCGCCCGAGCGCGGCACGTTCTCGGCGTTCGCGCATCCGGCGTTCATCGATCACCTGCTGTCGATCGGTGTGACGACGGTCGAGCTGCTGCCCGTCCACGCATTCCTGCAGCAGCGCGCGCTCGTGAACCGCGGGCTGCGCAACTACTGGGGCTACGACACGGCCGCGTTCTTCGCGCCGGAGCCCGCGTATCTCGCGACGCGCCGGCTCGACGAGATGCGCATCGCGATCCGCCAGCTGCATGCGGCCGGCATCGAGGTCGTGCTCGACGTCGTCTACAACCATACGTGCGAGGGCAACGAGCTCGGCCCGACGCTGTCGTGGCGCGGCCTCGACAACGCGAGCTACTACCGGCTGATGCCGGACAACCGCCGCTATCATGTCGACGAGACCGGCTGCGGCAACACGCTGAACCTGTCGCATCCGCGTGTCGTGCAGATGGTGATGGATTCGCTGCGCTACTGGGCCACCGCGTTCAACATCGACGGCTTCCGCTTCGACCTCGGCGTGACGCTCGGCCGCGAGGAACACGGCTTCGATCCCGGCGCGGGGTTCTTCGACGCGCTGCGGCAGGATCCGGTGCTCGCGCAGCGCAAGCTGATCACCGAGCCGTGGGATCTCGGCCCCGGCGGCTACCAGCTCGGCCGCCACCCGCCCGGTTTCGCCGAGTGGAACGACCGCTTCCGCGACACCGTGCGGCGCTTCTGGCGCGGCGACCCGGGCCAGCGGCCGGAGCTCGCCGCGCGCCTCGCGGGGTCGGCCGACCTGTTCAACCACCAGCGGCGCCATACGTGGGCGTCGGTCAATTTCATCACCGCGCACGACGGCTTCACGCTCGCCGATCTCGCGTCGTATTCGGCGAAACACAACGAAGCCAACGGCGAGGACAACCGCGACGGCCGCGACGACAACTGCAGCGCGAACTGGGGCGTCGAAGGGCCGACCGACGACGCGGCGATCCGCGACGTGCGCGCCCGCGTCGCGCGCTCGATGCTCGCGACGCTGTTCACCGCGCTCGGCACGCCGATGCTGGTGGCCGGCGACGAGTTCGGCCGCACGCAGCACGGCAACAACAACGCGTACTGCCAGGACAACGAGCTGTCGTGGCTCGACTGGGATCAGGCGCGCGGCGACGAAGCGGTGACGTTGATGCGCTTCGTGTCGCGGCTTGCCGCACTGCGGCGCATGTACCCGGTGATGTCCACGCCGCGCTATCCGTCGGGCGACCGCGAAGCGGCGCCGGGCATGGCGGAGATCGGCTGGTTCGACGAGCACGGCGACCCGATGACCGTGCCCGCGTGGCAGGACCACGAGCGCCGTGCGCTGACGATGCGGCGCGTCGGCACGGGCCGCACCGGGCGCACCGAGGCGCTGCTCGTGATGCTGAACGCGTCGTCCGAGACGGTCGTGTTCGCGCCGCCCGCGCCGGCGCTCGACTATCGCGTGCTGGTCGACACGGCCACGCCCGACGCCGGCCCGCGCTCGTGGCCGGCCGACGGCCTCGACGTCGCCGCGCACGCGGCCGCGATCGCGGTGGCCGCCGTGCCGACCGACCTGTCTCCGGGAGACCCGACATGAGATCACGCCCCGCCCGTCCATCGGGTTCGCATGCGTTCGACACGTCGTTCGGCGCGACCTGCATCGAGCCCGACCGCACGCGCTTCCGGCTGTGGGCGCCCGCGAGCCGCACGGCCGCCGTCGAAATCGAAGGCGAAAACCGGCCCGCCATCCCGATGACCGCGGTGGGCGACGGCTGGTTCGAGGCCGTCGTGCCGTGCGGCCCCGGAACGCTGTATCGCTACCGGCTCGACGGCGATCTCGCGGTGCCCGATCCCGCGTCGCGCTTTCAGCCCGGCGGCGTGGACGGCCCGAGCCAGGTCGTCGATCCGGCTGCGTACCGCTGGCGCCACGACACGTGGCGCGGCCGCCCGTGGCACGAGACGGTGCTGTACGAGCTGCACATCGGCGCATGCGGCGGCCACGCGAGCGTCGAGCGGCGGCTGCCGGAGATCGCCGCGCTCGGCGTGACCGCCATCGAGCTGATGCCCGTCAACACGTTTCCCGGCGCGCGCAACTGGGGTTACGACGGCGTGCTGCCGTTCGCGCCCGATCCGTCGTACGGACGGCCCGAGGAACTGAAGGCGCTGATCGATGCCGCGCACGGGCTCGGGCTGCAGGTGTTTCTCGACGTCGTCTATAACCACTTCGGCCCGCAAGGCAACCTGCTGCCGCGCTACGCGCCCGCGTTCTTCCGCGCGGACCGTCAGACCGCGTGGGGGCCGGCGATCGACTTTTCGCGGGAGCAGACGAGCGCGTTCTTCATCGAGAACGCGCTGTACTGGCTCCACGAATTCCGTTTCGACGGGCTGCGCATCGATGCCGCGCACGCGATCGACGACGACGTGTGGCTGCGCGAACTCGCGCGCCGCGTGCGCGCGTACGCGGGCGACACGCGCCACGTGCACCTCGTGCTCGAGAACGAGCGCAATGCGGCGAGCCTGCTCGGGCCCAGCGGTTTCGACGCGCAATGGAACGACGATTTCCACAACAGCGCGCACGTGCTGCTGACCGGCGAGCGCGACGGCTACTACCGCGCGTACGCCGACGCGCCGCTGCGCCATCTCGCGCGCACGCTCGGCGAAGGCTTCGCGTACCAGGGCGAGCCGTCGCCGCTGCACGACGGCGCCCCGCGCGGCGAACCGAGCGCGCACCTGCCGCCGACCGCGTTCGTCGCGTTCCTGCAGAACCACGACCAGGTCGGCAACCGCGCGTTCGGCGAACGGCTGCGCACGCTCGCGAACGAAGACGCGGTGCGCGCGGCGACCGCGCTGCTGCTGCTTGCGCCGTCGATCCCGCTGCTGTTCATGGGCGAGGAAGACGGCAGCACGCAGCCGTTCCAGTTCTTCACCGACTATCGCGGCGCGCTTGCCGACGCGGTGCGCGAGGGCCGGCGCCGTGAATTCGCGGCCTTTCCGGCGTTCACGGATGCCGCGCATCGCGACGCGATTCCCGATCCGAACGACATCGCGACGTTCGTGCGTTCGACGCTGCACGGCAGCAGCGACGAAACCACGCCCGACACCGATGCATGGCGGCGCTTCTACCGCAGCGCCCTGACCGTGCGTGCGGCGCTCGTGACGCCGAACCTGCCCGGCGCCCGCGCGCTCGGCGTCGACCTGCTCGCGGGCGATGGCGACCCGCAGGCGCTGGCCGCGCGCTGG
>NZ_JAAGPC010000226.1:0-12068 GCF_017104595.1 Burkholderia sp. Tr-20390
TTTTCTCGTCGACGATCCGGCCGCGCATGCCGGCGCGCCGCTCGTCGAGCTGACGGCCGCCCCGCGTTGCGACATCGAGCGCGAGATCTGGCTCGTGGTCCACCCGGACGTGCGCCGGTCGCCGCGCGTGCAGCGTGTCGCCGACGCGATCGCCGAAGCCGTTCACGCGGCGGACGGACGGCTGTAGGCAGTTGCCTCCGCACACGGCTTTGCCATGCGCGCCAGCGGCCGGCATAGTAGCGGTTTGCATTCCGAATTCACCGGACCCGCCGCCATGCCCACCGCCCCCGCCTGCGTCGTTCGCGACGCGACCGACGCCGACCTCGATGCGATCCACGCGATCTATGCGCACCACGTGCACCACAGCGTCGCGTCGTTCGAGGAAACGCCGCCCGACGTCGCCGAACTGCGCGCGCGCCGCGACGCGGTGCTGCGCCACGGGCTGCCATACCTCGTCGCCGAATGCGACAGCCGCGTGGCCGGCTACGCGTACGCGACGCCGTACCGCACGCGCAGCGCGTACCGGTTCACGATCGAGGATTCGATCTACATCGACGATGCGCAGCGCGGGCGCGGGATCGGCCGCGCGCTGCTCGCCGCGCTGATCGAACGCTGCGAGGCCGGCCCGTGGCGACAGATGATCGCGGTGATCGCCGACGGCGGCACCGGCGGCTCGACGTCACTGCATCGCGCGTTCGGCTTCGAGCCGGCCGGCATGCTGAAGGCGGTCGGTTTCAAGCACGGCCGCTGGATCGATACGGCGCTGCTGCAGCGCCCGCTCGGCGACGGCGCCCGCACGCTCCCCGTCTCGCCGGAGCCTCCCACGTCGCGCTAGAATGGCCGCATGTCAAAACAGACTCATTCCACACCCGACGAGGCGGCGCCGGACTCCCGCAACGAGTACACGGTCGACGAACTTGCACGCGTGTCCGACACGACCGTGCGCAATGTCCGTGCGTATCAGGATCGCGGTTTGCTCGCGCCGCCGGAAAAGCGCGGCCGCGTCGGCATCTACGACGACACGCACGTCGCGCGGCTGAAGCTGATCAACCACCTGCTCGCGCGCGGCTACACGCTGTCGAACATCCAGGACCTGATCAAGGCGATCGACGAAGGCCACGACCTGCGCTCGATCCTCGGTCTCGAAAACGCGATCGGCGGCCGCTGGTCGCACGAACTGCCGAAGACCTATTCGCTTGCCGCGCTCGCGCAGATGTTCGGCCCGCAGGCCACCACGCAGCTGTCGCGCGTGACCGAACTCGGCCTGCTCGAACGGCGCGGCCTGTCGTTCGTCGCCAAGAGCCCCGCGCTGCTCGAAGCGGCCGCCGCGATGACCAAGGAAGGCATTCCGCCGCGCGAGCTGCTCGACGTGATCAGCCTCGCACGGCCGCATTTCGACGCGATCGCGCGGCTGCTCGTCGATCTCGTCGTGAAGCGGCTCGACCGCTACGACGCGGGCACGCTGCCGCCCGCCACCGACGTGCCCGAACTGGTCGATGCGATCTGGCGCCTGCGCCCGCTCGCGGCCGTGTTCGTCGAAGGCGAGACGAACCGCGCACTGGAAACCGCGGCGAGCGCGTATCTCGGCGGCCGCGTCGCGACGATCCTCGACAAGAAGCTCAGCGACGAGGCCGCGCGGCAGTCCGGCACACCTTCACCGGAAAACGGCGGCGACGAAGCATAGGCGCGCCGCCGTCATATTGATATCGGCAATGCTTCGTTTGCGGGCGTGATTGCCCATGCGACGATTCTTCCAACCGAGCGGCACCGCCGCTCGCCCGAAGACGTTTTGCATGGAGTCCGTTCGATGATTCGTTTCACCCGCTGGATCGCCCGCACCGCCGCCGTCACCACGCTCGTCGCACTGTCCGCCGCGTCGGCTTTCGCGCAAGGCGGCGCCGACAAGGTCGTGCGCATCGGCTACCAGAAGGCCGGCCTGCTGTCGGTCATCAAGGCGCAAGGTTCGCTCGAAGCGCGGCTCAAGCCGCTCGGCTATGGCGTGCAGTGGTTCGAATTCCCGGCCGGCCCGCAGCTGCTCGAAGCGCTGAACGCGAACAGCATCGACTTCGGCTATACGGGCGCGCCGCCTCCGGTGTTCGCACAGGCGGCCGGCGTGCACTTCGTCTATGTCGGCGCGGAACCGCCGGCGCCGCACAACGAGGCCGTGATCGTGAAGGCCGATTCGCCGATCGGTTCGGTCGCCGGCCTGCGCGGCAAGAAGATCGCGCTGCAGAAGGGCTCGAGCGCGAACTACCTGCTGCTCGAAGCACTGAAACAGGCCGGCGTGCGCTACGACGAAATCCGCCCCGTGTATCTTCCGCCAGCCGACGCGCGCGCCGCATTCGAGAGCGGCAACGTCGATGCGTGGGTCGTCTGGGATCCGTACTACGCGGCCGCGCAGAATGCGCTGAAGGTGCGCACGCTGTCCGACTACACGGGCCTCGCGGCGACCAACAACTTCTACGAAGCGACGCGGGATTTCGCGCAGCAGCATCCGGACGTGGTCGGCGCGATCCTGAAGCAGGCGCGCGAGACGGGCCAGTGGGTCAACACGCATCCGGCCGACACGGCGGCGCTGATCGCACCGAAGGTCGGCCTGCCGCAACCGATTGTCGAGACGTGGATCAAGCGTGTCCCGTTTGGCGCGGTGCCGCTCGACGAAAAGATCGTCGCGGCCCAGCAGCGCGTCGCCGATGCGTTTTATGCGGCGAAGCTGATTCCGCAGAAGCTGAACGTGGCCGACAACGCATGGGTCGACCAAAACGCGCAGCGTGCGCTCGCGGCGAAGTAGGGGGAACCCAGCGCGCAACTTGTCGAAACGGCCGCCGGGCACACGACTCGTCGGCCTTTCTTGTTCTTGTCGAATTTTCGGGAAACGCGGGACGCACTGTCGGCGTTCGCGCCAGCGCGCGAGTCTCGCGTGTGCGTTTATCGTGGACGTCCCTGCACGCCGTGCCGCGCAGCACGCTCCGCCACGCAGGGCCACATCGCTTCGTCCGCAAACAGGCTGCGCGGCGAAACAGTTACAAGTTAATGATTGACGCCACCGCTGCCCAGCGGTTAATGTTTCGGTCGAAGTTCAAGAAGTCCGATTGCTGTTCATCAATTGATCGCTCCTCAGCGGTATTCGTTGTCCTCTCCCTCCTTGACGCTTCAAGCGCTCTTTCCAGAGCAAATCTTCATATTTTTTTCTCAAGGAATCTTCATGGATACCGGTATCGTCAAGTGGTTCAACGACAGCAAAGGCTTTGGCTTCATCACGCCCGACAACGGCGGCGACGATCTCTTCGCTCACTTCTCCGAAATTCGCGCCGACGGCTTCAAAACGCTGGCTGAAAACCAGAAAGTGAGCTTCGAAACGAAGCAAGGCCCGAAGGGTCTGCAAGCGGCCAACATCAAGCCGCTGTAAAGTTTGAAGGACCCGGCCCCCGTAACGGGCGCCGGGTTGCAGCGACATCCTCGCGGAGCCTGGTCTCCCAAAGTTGGCGCGATTGCTCTTGGCTGCATCGGTTCATTCCGCAGCTCGCCGCGCGCCACACGCCTCGTTGCACTTCATTCCCCCTCTGGCTGCCAAGCCCTTTTTCGCTTTACGACTGCGTCGGATTCAGCTCGCAATGGCTTTGAATCGGCATACCCGTGCATATTCCGCACGGCACGCGCGCACTCGAACATCATTAAAATTAAAATGCACAACAAACAAATTCATCAATACAACGGCTATGCCGTCCAACCCTCGGCTCATCGTTTGCCCGACGGTAGTTTTTCATCCAACCTGCTGCTTGAACGCGCCGGTAGCCCACGCACCGAAGGCCGCTACCAGTTCTATTCGCTCGATTACTTCACGAGCGAGGAGCAGGCGTTGCAGCATTCGGCCCGCTGGGCACGCAACTGGGTCGACACGCGCGGTTAAACACAACGCCCGACCCTCAATCCAGCGACGAGCAACGCGCCGGCGGTCCGCGCCGGCCGACTTGCTTCACCAGCCCGCCCCCTCTCCGCCGAACGCGTTCCGTCTGATCAGGCATGCCCAAGCCGGCAATCAGGGCGCGGCGGGCGCACATCGGGAAACACGCCGTCGATCGCTTCGGCCGCGTGTTCCAGCACGTTCGCACGCCGTCCGATGATGACGACCTGCGCATTGCACTGAGCAGCATTCATCGCCGTGGCCAGGTCGACTCCCGTCCCGTCGCCACTCACCGACACCAACCGACTCATCGCATCGCGTCACAGATCGTCGTTCGACGACAACCATTCGGGCTCGTACGCACCCAGCGCGCGCGCCGGATAAAACCATCGCAGCGGCGCACCGTCGATCCGTACGGGCGGCAGGAGCCGGGATGCCGGCCCCCACGACGTCGGTTCGACGTGTTCCGCACGATCACGTTGATCGTCGGCAACCAGTTCGATCACCTCGCTCATCGGCTCCGACCGCAACTGCAACTCAGCCGCCGTGCGCGCCAGCGAAGCGCGCACCTCGGTACCGACGCCCTCTTTCATTCGCGTCGTCAGCCCGCGGATCGCGGTGGTCGCCATCAGGTAACCCGTCGCATGGTCGATCGCCTGGACAGGCAAGTTCACCGGCTCATCACTGCCCGTCACGCGCATACCCGCGTCGGCGATTCCCGTGCTCATTTGAATGAGGCTGTCGAAGCCGCGCCGGTAACGCCATTCACCACTCCAGCCATAAGCGTCGAGCGACACGTCGATGAGCGCGGGATTCAGCTCGCGCCGATGCGCGGCATCGAGCCCGAGGCGCGCGAGCGCGTCCGGCCGGTAACCGTGCACGACGATATCCGCGCTGCGCAGCAACTGCTTGAGCGTATCGAGATCCGCCGCATCCTTCAGGTTCAGCCGCGCACACCGCTTGCCGAGGACGACTTCGGGCACCGTGCCCGGCTCGTCCCAGCCGTACGGATCGATGCGCAGCACGTCGGCACCCAGGCCCGCAAGAAACCGTGTCGCCACGGGGCCGGCGAGAATGCGCGTCAGGTCGAGCACGCGAATGCCGCACAACGGCCGGTCTTTCGAAGGCCGCCAATCATGCGCGACGGCATCGGCCGCGGCACGGACATGCAGCAACGGCTCGGTTGCGACTGCGTTGCCCTGCGGATGCCCGGCCCACTCCTGCGCCGAGTACATCGCCGCGGCACAACCGCCGCGCTCGACGATCGCCTCTTCGAGCGCGCCGGCATCCCAGCGATTCACCGCTTGTGCGACCGACTGCGCATCGGCGGCGCAGCCGAGCACCGACAACGCGGCCAGCCGATGATGCGGCGCGTTCGTGTGCAAGCGGATCCAGCGATCGCGCGCCCGATAGTTGCCGGCCACCGGATCCCATTGAGGCGGCATCGACCAGCCTTGCGGACGCAGCGACGTGCCGAACCATAGCGACGCCATGCGCCGGTCGACCCGAACCGCCGGCAACGTCCCGGTCGCTGCGTGCAGCAATTCGGCAACGGACATCCCTGCCGCGCCGATCGCCGCCGTGGCCATGTCGGTGACGCGAAATGCCGAAACCAGTTCGCCCGCCCCGCTGAAGCTGCACGACTCGAGAAAAGCCGGAGACCCACCCGCCGCGAGCCAGAACGCCCGTAGCTGACGCGACACCCGATCGTCATCGGCCGCTGCCCGCTCTCTCGACATTTGATCGACACCCATGTTCGCCTCGCATGAATCAGGTGACGCAAAGATCGTCTCGCTCGCATTTGCTGTCAACGTTGATTATCCTGATCAACCTGTCGAACGATTCCCCCTGCGCACGATG
This sequence comes from Burkholderia sp. Tr-20390, assembly GCF_017104595.1. Lineage (NCBI taxonomy): Bacteria > Pseudomonadati > Pseudomonadota > Betaproteobacteria > Burkholderiales > Burkholderiaceae > Burkholderia > Burkholderia sp. Tr-20390. The sequence continues at coordinate 5,765 of NZ_JAAGPC010000226.1, forward strand.
TCGAACTACCTGAATTCGACCGAAGCCGCGGCAAGGCTCGGTGTCTCGCGGCAAACCCTCTATGCGTACGTCAGCCGCGGCCTGCTTCGCGCGGAGCCAGGCGGCAGCCACCGTGAAAGCCGCTACCTCGCGGCCGATGTCGAGCGCCTCGCGGACCAACGCGCACGCGGCCGCAAGCCGAAGGAAGTGGCGAAGGCCGCGCTGAACTGGGGGTCGCCCGTGCTCGAATCGAGCATCACGTTGATCGATGGCGGCCGGCTCTTCTATCGCGGCGTGGATGCGCTCGATCTCGCTGCCCGCGCGAGTCTCGAGGAAGTCGCGGCGCTGCTGTGGCGATGCGACGAGCTGACTGCTTTCGGCCGTCACGTCCCCACGACGCCATCAGTATTGCGAACGCTCTTCAGACACTACGCCGGTCAACGCACCGAGCAAGCGCTGCTGCCGCTCTTCACCGTCGCGAGCGAGGACGCGCCGACGGCGATCTGGCATCAGTCGGCCGATCGTCAGGCGCAGGGCTGCGGCGATCTCGTGCGGATTCTGGCGGCATGCCTGCTGCGCACCCGGATCGATACCGCCCCCATCCACGCGCAATGCGCGCGGGCATGGGGCGTCGGGCCGGCGGGCGCCGAGCTGATCAGGATGGCGCTCGTGCTGTGTGCGGATCACGAACTGAACGCGTCGAGCTTCACGGGGCGGTGCATCGCGTCGACGAACGCGAGCTTGCGCGCCGTCGTGGTCGGCGGCCTGGCCGGCTTGTCGGGCGAGCGGCACGGCGCCACCACCGCGCGTGGCGAAGCACTGTGGGACGAACTGGGTAATCAGGACGTCGAGCAAAAAATGGTCGCGCGTCTCGCCCGGGGTGACGGCTTGCCGGGCTTCGGGCATGCGCTCTATCCCGATGGCGACGTGCGCGCGACGTATCTGTTGTCGCGGATCCTGCCGCGTCATCCTCGATGGAAACGGATGATCGATACCGGGAGCACGCTCGTCGGCCAGAAGCCCTCGCTCGATCTCGCGCTGGTGGCATTACGCAGACATTTGCGGCTTCCCGTCGGCGCGGCATTCGGCCTGTTCGCGCTCGGCCGGTCGATCGGCTGGATCGCGCACGGGCTGGAGCAGCGCGAGCAATCCGATCTCATCCGGCCGCGTGCGGTTTATACGGGGGCCTGGCCAGACGGCGCCGGGGCGGATCACTCTCGATCTCGCGGACGGGCGGGAAAACAGCAAACGACGCAACCGGCAGCTCCGAAAGACGACATGCTTGCGGCTTTCTTCAGGAGTCGATAGGTTTTTGCTTGATGAAGTCGCGGCACGTCATCGGTGACACGCCAGCGCGTCGTTGGCGTACGGAAGCGGCCAACCACTGACGTTTCGCGGATTTCGCCAACGGGTCGGCAACGCCCCTCCACGGAAATCCGCAAAGACTTTTCTCCAGATTCACGGGATACGAACAGCACACGGCACCTCGATCCGGCAATGCGCGCACCGCGCCAGCGGCACGCGCATGCCCGGCATGCCGGCTTACTTCAGCGCTCCCGCCACCTTCTTCTGCCGCCACAGACACAGCAAGTCACACGCGACATGCGCGGCCGCAATCGCCGTGATGTCCGCGTGGTCGTACGCGGGCGCGACCTCGACCACATCCGCGCCGACCAGGTTCACCGCGCCGAGCGCACGCACGATCGCGAGCGCCTGCGCCGACGACAGCCCGCCCGCGACCGGCGTGCCGGTGCCGGGCGCGAACGCCGGATCGAGACAATCGATATCGAACGTCAGGTACGCCGGCCGCGCGCCGACGATATCGACGATCCGCTCGACCGCTGCACGCGCGCCATGGTCGTGCACCCACGCCGCATCGAGCCGCTCAATGCCGAGAAAGTCGTCGTTCCACGTGCGAATCCCGACCTGCACCGACGTCGCCGGATCGATCAGCCCTTCCTTCACGGCTTTGTAGAACATCGTTCCGTGATTGAGGCTGTCCGGATCGTCGTCGGCCCACGTATCGCAGTGCGCGTCGAAATGGATCAGCGACAGCGGCTTGCCGTAGCGCTCCGCATGCGCGACCAGCAGCGGGTACGTGATGTAGTGGTCGCCGCCGAGCGTCAGCATCTTCGCGCCGGAACCGAGGATCGTGCGCGCATGTTCGACGATCGCGGGCTTGATCGACAGCGGGTTGTGCGCGTCGAACCAGCAATCGCCGTAGTCGACGGCCGCGAGATCGTCGAACGGGTTGAAGCCCCACGGATACGGATGAAGCTCCGCGAGCTGCACGCTGGCCGCACGGATCGCGGCCGGGCCGAGCCGCGCGCCGGAGCGGTAGGTCGTCGCGAGGTCGAGCGGCACGCCGGAGATCGCGACGTCGACGCCGTCGAGCGCGCGCGAATAGTTGCGGCGCATGAACGACAGCACGCCCGCATAGGTGTTTTCGATCGACGAGCCGTACGGCGTCGTGCGACGGATCGCGCCGTCGCCGTGGAGAAGTTCGGTCATGGTCGGACCTGTTTTCGTGGGGAGGCCAGCCCGCCCGGTTCGCCTGAGCGCACGGGCCGGGCACGGCATGGATTCATCGGGCCCGCATCGGCTTGCGCATCCAGTCGCGCGGCCGGGCGGAACGACGACAACGACAACGACAGCAACCACCACATCGACAACGGCAATACCGCGGCGATCATAGCAAGCCGAATTGCAGTCGTTGCCCCGGTTCAACCGGGGCAACGCGCGGAGAAATCCGGCGGCCGCGCCCAGGCGTCGGAGCCCGGCATCGCCGGATTGCCGCGCCGGCGGGCAATCCTCGTGCAGGACGATCCCGGTCGTTTCCTAGAAGGATTCGCCGGTTTTGGCACGCCCTTTCTTCCGGATAATGGCCGACAGCCGCGCGCTCGACCGCGCGCCGTCCACCGCAGACAACAACAAACCGGAGACACCCGCCTTGATCGCCACGCTTCCCGCCACCTACCGCCGGCTCTGGCCGCTCGCCGTCGTCGCCGCGCTGCTATATGGACTGTCGCTCGCCGCGGCGCCCTATCCCGGCCAGGCCGTCGCGAAAGCCGCGATGGGCATCCTGCTGCTCGCGGCGGGCAGCACCTGCGCCGCACCGCGCGAACGCGCGTGGCTGTGCGCGGCGCTCGTGACGGCCGTGCTCGGCGACGTGCTGCTCGCGCTGCCCGACTGGCCGCTGTCGTTCGTCCTCGGCCTCGGCGCGTTCCTGCTCACGCACCTGGGCTACTGCGCGATCTTCATGCGCTGGCGCGCGCGGCCGCACGGCTGGCGCATCGTCGCGCTCGTCGGGCTGTGGATCGCCGCGCCGGCGTTCTACGTGGCGTTCTTCCCGCACCTCGGCGAGTTGATGGCACCGGTCGCCGTCTACATGCTCGTGCTGTGCGCGATGGCGAGCTTCGCGCTCGCCGCCCGCACGCGCGGCCCGCTGGTGGCCATCGGCAGCCTGATCTTCGTCGGCTCCGATACGCTGATCGGCGTCGGCCGCTTCCTCGGCGGTTTTCCGGGCATCGATTACCTGATCTGGGGCCTCTACGCGCTCGCGCAGGTCACGATCGTGGCCGGGGTTTTCCATGAGACAGCCGGTCGACCGATCCGTCCCTGATACCGTTTCAAACAGGCCGCCGCGCGCCGGCGGTCTCGCCCGCACCCTCTCTCGCCCTGTCGACGGCCGTTTCCGCGCATCCCGCGATGCGGAAACCGGCCCGTTCCAAACCCCGCTCAGCCTTTTCCCGCCTGGCTTCCGGCCCTTAGAGCGCCGCTTCTAGCCTCTTGCGGTTTCCGGGTTCACCCACTATCGTTACATCAAACAATGTAACATTCGAAAATGAGCCAAATCGGAGACACCCGGATGAATGCTCGCACGTTGCCTTTCGGTCCGCCCGGCCCCGACGGCCTGGACGAAACCATCGACATCGCCATCATCGGCACCGGCTTCGCCGGCCTCGGGATGGCGATCCGCCTGCGTCAAACAGGCGTGACCGACTTCGTCGTCCTCGAAAAGGCCGCGTCGGTCGGCGGCACGTGGCGCGACAATCATTACCCCGGGTGTGCATGCGACGTGCAATCGCACGTCTATTCGTTCTCGTTCGCGCCGAACCCGCGCTGGACGCGCATGTTCGCGCCGCAGCCGGAAATCCGCGCCTATCTGGAAGACTGCGTGCAGCGCTTCGGCGTCGGCCCGCACCTGCGCCTGAACCACGAACTGCAGCGCGCCGAGTACGACGAAGCCGCGCAACGCTGGCGCCTCACGTTCGCGAACGGCAAGCGGCTGTCCGCGCGCGTGCTGGTATCGGGGATGGGCGGGCTGTCGCGCGCCGCGCTGCCGTCGATTCCCGGCGTCGAGAACTTCAAGGGCCGCGCGTTCCACTCGCAGCAGTGGGATCACGACTACGCGCTCGAAGGCAAGCGCGTCGCGGTGATCGGCACCGGCGCGAGCGCGATCCAGTTCGTGCCGCAGATCGCGCCGCGCGTGAAGGCGCTCGCGCTGTTCCAGCGCACGCCGCCGTGGATCATGCCGAAGCCCGACCGCAACCTGACCGGGTTCGAGAAGTGGCTGTTCCGCACGCTGCCGTTCACGCAGAAGGCCGTGCGCAGCAGCATCTACTGGATGCTCGAATCGCGCGTGCTCGGCTTCGCGATCCATCCGTCGCTGATGAAGAACGTGCAGAAGCTCGCGCTGCGCCACATCCGCAAGCAGATTCCCGATCCGGAGCTGCGCAAGACCGTCACGCCGAACTACACGCTCGGCTGCAAGCGCGTGCTGATCTCGAACGACTACTACCCGGCGCTGTCGCGCAAGAACGTCGACGTGATCACGACCGGCATCGACCACATCGAAGCCGACGCGGTCGTGACGACCGACGGCAAGCGTCATGAAGTCGACTGCCTGATCTACGGCACCGGCTTCCAGGTGGCCGATCCGTATCCGCGCGGCGCGATCATCGGCCGCGGCGGGCTCGACATCGTCGACGCATGGCGCGACGGCGCGCACGCGTATCTCGGCTCGACGCTGCCCGGCTACCCGAACTTCTTCATGATCGTTGGCCCGAACACGGGCCTCGGCCACAACTCGATGGTGTTCATGATCGAGTCGCAGATCGAGTACATCCTCGGCGCACTGCAGGCGATGCGTCGCGAACGGGCGGACGCGCTCGAGGTGCGCCCGCTCGTCGAGGCGCAGTTCAACAGCGACCTGCAAGGCAAGCTCAAGAAGGCGATCTGGTCGACGGGCGGCTGCAAGAGCTGGTACCTCGATCCGCGCACCGGCAAGAACACGACGCTGTGGCCGGGCTTCACGTGGCGCTTCCGCCAGGCGACCGCGCACTTCTCGATCGCCGACTACCACGCGTATCGCGCGCCGCAACACGACACCACTGCGCGGCCCGCCGCCGCGCCCGCCGCTTCCGCTTCGACTTCCCCGTCCGCCGAAGCGGCCTGAGCCAGACAAGGAGCCACCGACATGAGAGATTTCGCCAACAAGGTCGCCGCCATCACGGGTGCCGGCTCGGGCATGGGCCGCTCGCTCGCGATCCAGCTCGCGCAGGCCGGCTGCCACGTCGCGCTCGCCGACAAGAACGGCGTCGGCCTCGCTGAAACCGAACGGATCGTCCGCGCGATCGCGCCGAACGTGCGCGTGTCGACGCGCGTGCTGGACGTCGGCGACCGTGACGCGATGTTCGCGTGGGCCGACGACACCGCGAAGGAACACGGCAAGGTCAACCTGATCTTCAACAACGCGGGCGTCGCGCTGTCGAGCACGATCGAAGGGATGGAATACAGCGATCTCGAGTGGATCGTGAACATCAACTTCTGGGGCGTCGTGCACGGCACGAAGGCGTTCCTGCCGCACCTGAAAGCCTCGGGCGACGGCCACGTGATCAACACGTCGAGCATCTTCGGGATCTTCGCGCAGCCGGGCATGAGCGGCTACAACGCAACCAAGTTCGCGGTGCGCGGCTTCACCGAATCGCTGCGCCAGGAACTCGACATGATGAAGTGCGGCGTGTCGGCGACCTGCGTGCATCCGGGCGGCATCCGCACGAACATCGCGCAATCGAGCCGCGTCGCGAAGAACATGGTCGGCTTCATCGTCGAGAGCGAACAGCAAGGCAAGGACAGCTTCGAGAAGTTCTTCATCACGACCGCCGACGATGCCGCGCGCACGATCCTCGCCGGCGTGCGCAAGAACAAGCGCCGCGTGCTGATCGGCCGCGACGCGAAGGGCGCGGACTGGATGGCGCGCATCCTGCCCGCCGCGTACCAGGCGCTCGTCGTGCTCGCGACGCGCCGCGAGGCCGCGAAGGCC
>NZ_JAAGPC010000227.1:0-12146 GCF_017104595.1 Burkholderia sp. Tr-20390
CACCGCGCTCGCCGTCGCGAGCACGGCCACGCCCGCCGCGCCGTACACCATCACCCAGCCGAACCCGTGCACGAGCGCCGCGTGCAACGCCGCGCCGCTCGGGTCGGCCTGCGCGAGCGCCGGGGCGATCTCGTGCAATCCGTCGGTCCGGCCGGACGCAATCTCCTGCGCGAGCCGGCGCAGCGCCGCGTCGCCGATCGTGCCCGCGACGCCGCCCTTCAGGCTCGCGACGATCCCCGCGACCAGCACGAAGCCCATCGCCGCGATGTTCAGCGCGAGCGAGATCATCCGCGCGCTCATGTCGATGCCCGACGCCATCCCCGCCCGCGAGCTCGGCACCGCGCCCGTCGTCGTGTTGGTGACGGGGGTATTCGTGAGCCCGAGCCCGATGCCGGCGATCACGCAGCCAGGCAGCATCGTGATCCAGCTGGCATGGTCGGCTGCGCTGCCGATCCGCATCAGCGCGAACCCCGCGGCGATCGTGAACAGGCCGCCCGGGATCACGACGCCCGGCCCGTAGCGCAATGCAAGCCGTTCGCCGAACGGCGGCGCGACCAGCGTCGGCAACGTGTACGCGAGCAACGCGAGGCCGGCCGTCACGCTGTCGTAGCCGAGCGCGACCTGGAACCAGATCGGCAGGTAGATCATGAACGGCCAGAAGCTGAAGTTCATCCCCATCGAACCGAAGATCGCGCCGGTGAACGCGCGAATCCGGAACACCGAGAAATCGAACATCGGCCGCGCACTGGCGCGTTCCGCGATGAAGAAACCGGCCAGCGCCAGCACGGTCGCGCCGAGCACGCCGAGGCCGGCCGCGCTGGTCAGCCCGAGCGCCGCGCTTTGCGTGATGTAGAACGCCAGGCCGAGCACCGCGAGCGACAACGTGACGATGCCTGCGACGTCGAGCCTGCCCGCGTGCGGATCGCGCGACTCCTGCACCGCGCCGCCGATCAGCACGAGCGCGACGGCCGCGAGCGGCGCATGGACGAGGAACACCCACGGCCAGCTTGCCAGCGCGACGATCGCGCCGCCGACGATCGGCCCGAACCCGAGCCCGATGCCGAACACGATCCCCCAGATCCCGAACGCACGGCCGCGCTCGCGGCCCTCGCGGAACTGGTGCGACAGCACCGCAATCTGGCAGATCAGCATCGCGCCGCCGCTGGCGCCCTGCAGCAGCCGGCCCGCGACGAGCACCGGCACGTTCGGTGCGAGCCCGCACAGCAGCGACGTCGCGCCGAACAGCACGGTGCCGATCACGTACACGCGCTTGCGGCCGAACCGGTCCGCGAGCGTGCCGGCCGCCATCAGCACGGTCGTGCATGCGATCGTGTACGCATTCATGATCCACTGCATGCCGTTGAAATCGCCATGCAGCACGTGTTCGAGCGTCGGCAGGATCACCGGCACGCTCGAGATTTCGAGGCCGAACATCAGCGACGTGAGACAGACGGCCGCGAGCGCGACCGCATTCCTGCGGGAGTCGGATTGCGTCATGCGTATTGCGCCTCGACCCGGCAACGGGCCGCGCGCCTCCAGGTAAGAGGGATGCTCCGCGTGCGGCCGGCGACGCACGCTGGACAGGAATCGGTACTATAGTGAGAATCTTCATCCCCATTGACGCATGCATTTCTCCAGACTGGGGAATCACAGGACTCAATCCCGCCCATGACCGACAGACTCGACGGCGTGACGACCTTCGTCCAGGTAGTGGAATCGGGCAGCTTCGCGCTCGCCGCGGAGCGCCTCGACATGACGCGTTCGGCCGTCGGCAAGGCGATCGCGCGACTCGAGAAGCGGCTCGGCGCGCGGCTGTTGCAGCGCACGACGCGCAGCCAGAGCCTGACCGACGACGGCCAGGCGTACTACGACCGCTGCGTGCGCGCGCTCGCGGAGCTGGAGGCGGCGGAGGCCGACCTCGACTGCGGCCGCAACGAGCCGCGCGGCAAGCTGCGCCTGAGCGTGCCGCTCGCGTTCGGGCATCACTGCGTGACGCCCATCGTGCTCGACCTCGCGCGCACCTATCCGCATTTGCGGATCGACGTGTCGATCACCGACCGTTTCGTCGATCTCGTCGAGGAAGGCATCGACCTCGCGGTGCGAATCGGCACGCTCGCGGACAGCACGAGCCTCGCGGTGCGGCGGCTCGGCACGCAATACGGCAGCCTCGGCGCGGCGCCGTCGTATCTCGCCCGCCACGGGATGCCGAAGACGCTCGACGACCTGAAAGACCACCGGACGATCGCGTATTCACGCTCGGGCGTGGTTCAACCGTGGGACTTGCGTGCGCTGGACGGCTCGACGGTGCGGGTCGACATGCCGCACCAGCTCAGTTTCGACGACGTGCAGGCGATCGCGGCGGCCGGTGCGTCGGGGTTCGGGATCGCGTGGCTGCCGAGCTGGCTGCTCGACCACTACGTGAAGCGCGGTGAGATGACGGTCGTGCTTGACCGCTGCTTCGTCTGCGAAGGCGACATCCACGCGATCTGGCCGAAGACGCGCTACCTGCCGCGCAAGACGCGCTGCGTGATCGACGCGCTCGCGCAGGCGGTGCCGCCGATGATCGAACGATAGGCAGGACTGCGCACGGTGCCGCGGCTCGTGCCGCCCCCGTACGAGCGACACATCCCTGCTATTTCGCGTCGCCGCCGTCGATCGCCAGCATGCGCCGGCGGCGCGCGCGGGCGAGAGCCGCCGGCGCGAAGTGCAGCACGACCAGCCGCGTCAGGTGATGAGACAGGACGAACACGACGTTCAACCCGCCGCCATAGGCGACGATCGTGATCGTCTCGATGGCCCCGGGCGCATACGAGAGCCACAGCGGCAGCACCCCGTAGCCGGACAGCCGCGCCATCCCCCACGCGAACGCACCGGCCACCATCAGCATCAGCGCAATGCATGCAAGGCCGGTTCGGCCGTATCGCAGCCCGTCCGCCAGTGTGATCTGCCTGAACTGTGCGCCGATCAGCGCGCCCAGGATGACCGACGCCGCATCGACGCACCACGCCGGCACGTCGAAGCCATGCAGCCATCCCGCTCGCACGAACACGCCGGTCAGCACGATGGCCGTGATCATGAACGGCGCCGGCACACCGAGCCCGAGCAACGCCCGCCCGGCCAGCACGCACAGCGCCACCAGCCCGGTCAGCGCCAGCCACGTCTCGACCGGCAACGCCGCGACCGCCGCTTGCTGCGGCGCGCCCACCTGCGCCGGAATGAAGCAACTGACGAGGATCGTGATCGACAGGACCCGCATGAGATGCACGACGATCACCTTGGCCGACGCGCGTTCGGATTCCAGCAGGTCGAATACCGCGGCAAGTGCGCCGGGATAGACGGCCAGCAGTGAATCGGCCCGGTTCCAGCGCGAGACGCGGGACAGCCAAAGGCTGCCGACTGCGATCTGCGTAGCCAGGCACACGAGCAGGACGCCCAGGCTCGGCACGATCGAGACGACCCTCTGCGTATCCCACGACCGGAACAGCAGGCCGGTGGCCGTGCCGAGCACGATCTGCACGAACTCGAGGCCGAAGCGCAGCCTGGGCGCGAAACCGAACCGGCTGGTCGCGATCGACGCGGCGAGGATCGCGCCGAGCAGCAGGCCATGCGGGACGCCCACATAGCGCAGCGCCAGGCCGACCGCGGTCAGGCAGGCAAGATACGCGAGTGTCTTCATCGGGAAGCGGCCTGGCTCTGGAAAATCCGCATGGAAATGCAATCAGAAGCAGTTGGGATGGAATGTCGGACTCGAAACAGAAAAGCGGCGCATGCCGAAGCATGCGCCGCCTTGCAGGTTGCCGGCCCCATGCCGGCGGTTCAATCCGCGCCCAGCGCCGCCAGCGGATGCGCGAACAGCTTCCACGGCGACGTCAGGAAATGCCGCACGCGTTCGGCGCGCAGCTCGACGAGCGACGCGGGCGCCCAGCGCGGCTTGCGATCCTTGTCGACCAGATGCGCACGCACGCCTTCGCAGAAGTCGCCTTCCTCGATCGCGCGCGCGACGATGCCGAGCTCCATCCGGAACGATTCGGCCAGCGTCATCTGGCGGCCGCGCAGCAGCGCCTCGCGCGTCACGCACAGCATCGTCGGCGAATGGCCGGTGAGCGCATCGAGCGTCGCCTGCAGCCATTGACGGTGCTCGCGCGACAGCTCCTCGCGCGCAAGATCCTGCGTCAGCGTCGCGACGATCCGCTCGACGGTCGAGCGCTTGTCGAAGTGACGCACGATCCACGGCATCTGGCTGTCGAGCGCCGCATGCGGCACGACGTTGCACGGCGGCTCGAACACCTTGCGCAGCAACGGCAGCGCATCGCCTTCCCACTTGACGCTTTCGATGCGCGTCTCGAACGTGTCGAGCCACGCGGACGGCACGCACAGATCCGCAAGCTTCGCCGTGAGCGCGTCGGCGCCCGACAGCATCGCGCCGGTCAGCCCGACGTACAGCTCGAGTTCGGCCGGCATGCGCGACAGGAAATGCGTCGCGCCGACGTCGGGCACGAGGCCGATGCGCGTCTCCGGCATCGCGATCTTGCTGCGCTCGGTCGCGACACGCAGCGCCGCGCCCTGCGCGAGGCCCATGCCGCCGCCCATCGTCACGCCGTCCATCAGCGCGACCACCGGCTTCGGGAACGTATGGATCGCGTAGTCGAGCCGGTATTCGTCGACGAAGAACGGCAACCAGGTTTCGCGCTGCGCGACCATCCGGTACAGCGCACGCACGTCGCCGCCCGCGCAGAAGCCCTTCTCGCCGGCGCCGCGCAGCACGACCGCGACGATCTGGTCGTCGTCACGGCAGCGCTCGAGCAGCGCGGCCAGCTCGCCGATCATCGGGTACGACAGCGCATTGAGCGCGGCCGGCCGGTTCAGCGTGATCAGCGCCACGCGGTTCACCACGCGAAACAGCACCTCCGGTGCGTGCTCCGCGAACGCGTCGTGATTCGTCACCGGCGTGCTCATCGTTGCGGCTCTCCGTCGTTGTGCCACTGCGGCGCGCGCTTGCCGAGGAACGCGGCTACGCCTTCGCGCGGATCGTTCGTATCGAACAGGTCGACGAAACGTTCGCGCTCGACCGCGAGCGCCGCGCTGCGCGGCACGCCGCGGCGCGCGAGACCAATCAACTCCTTGCTGTACGCAACCGCATGCGGGCTCTGCCGTGCGACGTTGCGTGCCAGCGCCAGCGCGGCATCGCGTGCCGCGCCCGACTCCACGACGTCCTCGACGAGGCCGATCCTGAGCGCCGTGGCCGCATCGACACGCGCGCCGGTCAGGATGATCTTCTTCGCCCAGCCTTCGCCGACGAGCCAGGGCAGCGTCTGCGTGCCGAGGCCGCACGGCAGCAGGCCGACCGACGGCTCGGGCAGCGCCATCTGCGCATGCGTCTCCGCGATCCGCAGGTCGCACGCGAGCGCGCATTCGAGCCCGCCGCCCATCGCATAGCCGTTGATCGCCGCGATCGTCACGACGCGCGCGTCGTGCAGCGCCTCGAACGCCGCGCCGAAACGCGAGGCCATCGCGCGCGCAACCGCGCGGTCGCCGTCGGCGAACGTGTTGAGGTCGGCACCCGCGCTGAAGAACTTCGGGCCGTCGCCGGTGATCACCAGCGCGCGCACGCGCGGGTTCGCATTCAGTTCGGCGACGGTTTCCTGCAGTTGCCGCAGCCCGTCGGCGGTAAAGGCGTTCGCGGGCGGACGCTTGAGCGTCGCGCACGCGATCGCGCCGTCGTCGACGTAGTCGAGTTCGATCATGAGGCGTCCTTCTTCGTTGCCGGTTGGTACAGGCGGATCACCGCCGAGAAATCGAGCTGGCCGTCGCCGCGGCTGCTCATCGTCTGGTACAGCTGCTGCGCGAGCGCGCCGAGATAGACGGGCTGGCGCGCCTGCTTCGCGGCATCGTTCGCGAGGCCGAGATCCTTCAGCATCAGGTCGGTGCCGAAGCCGCCCGAGTAACCGCGCGACGACGGCGCGGTCTCGATCACGCCCGGATACGGGTTGTAAGTGTCGGAACTCCAGCAGCGGCCCGTCGACGTGTTGACGATGCCGGCCAGCACTTTCGGGTCGATGCCGAGCGCGACGCCGAGCGACATCGCCTCCGACACGGCCGCCATCGAGATGCCGAGCACGAGGTTGTTGCAGACCTTCGCGACCTGCCCCATCCCCGTCGCACCGCAGTGAACGATGTTCTTGCCCATGCCCGCGAGCACCGGCTTCACGCGCTCGAAATCCGCATCGCTGCCGCCGACCATGAAGGTCAGCGTGCCGGCCGCCGCGCCACCGGTGCCGCCCGACACGGGCGCATCGACGAACGCGCCGCCGTGCTCGCGCACGAGCGCGCCGAACGCCTGCGCGCTCGCCGGGTCGATCGTGCTCGAATCGATCACGGTCGCGCCCGCGCCGAGGCCGGCGAGCACGCCGTTCTCGCCGGACAGCACCGAGCGCACGTGCGGCGCGGCCGGCAGCATCGTGATGACGAACGGCGCGCCCGAGGCTGCATCGCGCGGCGATGCGGCCACCTGTGCACCGGCGTCCTGCAGCGCGCGCAATGCGTCGGCGCTCAGGTCGAACGCATGTACTTCATGGCCTGCTTTCAGCAGGTTCAGCGCCATCGGCGCGCCCATGTGGCCGAGGCCGATAAAACCGATTTTCATGTTCGTGTCCTCCGCTGCTCAGTGCAGCCGGATCGTCGTATTCACCGGGCCGGCCGTCGTGTCGTCGTCGAACCAGCGCGCGGTGACCGTCTTGGTCTGCGTGTAGAACTGCACGACCTGCTTGCCGTATGGGCCGAGATCGCCGAGCTTCGAGCCGCGCGAACCCGTGAAGCTGAAGAACGGCACGGGCACCGGAATCGGGATGTTGATGCCGACCTGGCCGATGTCGATCTCGCTCTGGAACTTGCGTGCGGCCGCGCCGCTCTGCGTGAACAGGCCCACGCCGTTGCCGAACGGGTTCGCGTTGACGAGCGCGATCGCGTCGTCGAGCGTGTCGGCTTCCATCACGACCAGCACGGGGCCGAAGATTTCATGCGTGTAGACCGACATGTTCGTCTTCACGCCCGAGAAGATCGTCGGGCCGACGAAGTTGCCCTGCTCGTAGCCGGACACCTTCACGTCGCGGCCGTCGAGTTCGAGCTTCGCGCCTTCCTTCACGCCCGCGTCGATCAGCGACAGGATGCGTTCCTTCGCGGCCTTCGACACGACCGGCCCGACGTCCGTGCCGGCTTCCGCGCCCGCATTGACCTTCAGCGCCTTTGCCTTCTCGACGATGTCCGGCAGCCAGTCGCGCGCGTTGCCGACGAGCACCGCGACCGACGTGGCCATGCAGCGCTGGCCGGCCGCGCCGAAGCCCGCGCCGACGAGCGCGTTGATCGCCTGCTCGCGGTTCGCATCGGGCAGCACGACGGCGTGATTCTTCGCGCCCATCATCGACTGCACGCGCTTGCCGTGCGCGCTGCCGAGGTTGTACACGTGCGTGCCGACCGCCGTCGAGCCGACGAACGAGATCGCCTTCACGAGCGGATGCGTGCAGATTGCATCGACGACTTCCTTGCCGCCATGCACGACGTTCAGTACCCCTTTCGGTACGCCGGCCTCGACGGCGAGCTCGACGAGTTCCATCGTCGACAGCGGGTCCTGCTCCGACGGCTTCAGCACGAACGTGTTGCCGCACACGATCGCCATCGGGAACATCCACAGCGGAATCATCGCGGGGAAGTTGAACGGCGTGATGCCCGCGCACACGCCGAGCGGCTGGCGCAGCGTGTAGGTATCCACCCCGCCCGCGACGTTCTCCGCGAACTCGCCGAGTTGCAGCGAACCGATCGAGCACGCGTGCTCGACCACTTCGAGGCCGCGGAAGATGTCGCCTTCGGCATCGGGAATCGTCTTGCCCTGCTCGGCCGTCAGCGTCTTCGCGACGCGCTGCTGGTTCGTGCGCACGAGATCCTGGAACTTCAGCATGATGCGCATGCGCGCGGCGATCGGCGTGTTCTTCCAGGTCGCGAAGGCGGTGTGCGCGGCCTGCACGGCCGCGTCGACTTCCGCGACGGTCGCGAACGGCACGCGCGCGAGCACCTGCTGCGTCGCCGGGTTGACGATGTCACGCCACTCGTTCGTGGCGGACTCGACGAAGGCGCCGTCGATCAGCAGCTTGACCGTCGGCACGTCTTTCGAATTCGCGTTCATCGATCCTCTCTCCTTCCAGAGGGCCGCGAAGCGCGATATCGCCGCGCGGCCGGTTCAATTCGGCTGCGGGCAGCGGCCGCGGAATGCGGCGCGCGCGGCCCGCGGTCACGTCACTTCAGTTCGGCGGCGAAATCCTCTTCCCAGTATTCGCCGGGCATCCGTTCACTGGCATCGTCGCCACGCTCGAGCTCGCGGCGACGCAATTCGACGCGGCGGATCTTCCCCGAGATCGTCTTCGGCAGCTCCGCGAACTGCAGGCGGCGAATGCGCTTGTACGGCGCGAGCTTCTCGCGCGAGAAGCGGAAGATGTCCAGCGCGAGCTCGGGGCTCTCCTCGTAACCCTGCCGCAGCGTGATGAAGGTCTTCGGCACCGACAGCCGCACGGGGTCGGGGCTCGGCACGACGGCCGCCTCGGCGATCGCCGGATGCTCGATCAGCACGCTTTCGAGTTCGAACGGGCTCAGCCGGTAGTCGGACGACTTGAACACGTCGTCCGCGCGGCCGATGTACACGTAGTAACCGTCGTCGCGGCGCATCGCGATGTCCGACGTGCGGTAGTGGCCGTCGCGCATCGCGTAGGCCGTCGCGTCGGGATTGTTCGCATAGCCCTTCATCAGCCCGACCGGGCGCGCGACGTCGACGCCGAGCGGCAGCGCGACCTCGCCTTCGGTCACCGGCGTGCCGTCCGGGTCGAGCAGCGCGATGCGGTAGCCCGGCAGCGGCCGGCCCATCGAGCCCGCGACGACCGGCTGGCCCGGCGAGTTGCCGATCAGGCAGGTCGTCTCGGTCTGGCCGTAGCCGTCGCGGATCGCGATGCCCCACGCCTTCTTCACGCGCTCGATGATCTCGGGATTCAGCGGCTCGCCCGCACCGACGATCTCGCGCAGCTTCACGTCGAACGACGCGAGCGGCTGCTGCACGAGCATGCGCCACACGGTCGGCGGCGCGCACAGCGTCGTCACCTGGTATTTGACGAGCGCATCGAGCACCACCTTCGGCTCGAAACGCGCGTAGTTGAAGGCGAACACGCACGCCTGCGCGTTCCACGGCGCGAAGAAGCAGCTCCACGCGTGCTTCGCCCAGCCCGGCGAGCTGATGTTCCAGTGGATGTCGCCCGGCTGCAGGCCGACCCAGTACATCGTCGACAGATGGCCGACCGGATAGGTGCGGTGCGTATGCTCGACGAGCTTCGGCTTCGACGTCGTGCCCGACGTGAAGTACAGCAGCATCGGATCGTTCACGTGCGTGATGGCGTCCGGCTCGAATTCGGCACTCGCCGCATAGCCGTCGTTCATCGCGAGCCAGCCCGCGCGCGGCGCGCCGGCGACGATCTTCTGCACGAGGCCAAGATCCGGCTGTTCGAACTTGGCGGTTTCGTTCTCGTCGACGATCGCGTATTTCGCGCCGCCGATCTGCACGCGGTCGCGTACGTCGTCGGGCGACAGTTGCGTGGTGGCCGGCAGCACGATCGCGCCGAGCTTCATCGCGGCGAGCATCGCGTCCCACAGCTCGACACGGTTCGGCAGCATCAGCAGGATCCGGTCGCCGCGCACGACGCCGATCGAGCGCAGCCAGTTCGCGATCCGCGACGAGCGCTCGGACATCTGCGCGAACGAATACGGATCGCCCGTGCCGGTCGCCGCATCGACGATCCACAGCGCGGGCTGGTCGTTGCCGCGCGCCATCGGGTCGAAGTAGTCGAGCGCCCAGTTGAATGCGTCGAGCACCGGCCACTCGAACTCGCGGTACGCGGTCTCGTAGTCGGTGCGATGGCGCAGCAGAAAGTCGCGCGCGTCCAGGAATGCCTGTACCGTCATCGTGTCCTCCAGTCTCCATGCCTCACGGTCAACCGGGCATGCGCTGCAGCCCATGCCCGGTTGCCTCTGTTGCGGCGCACGGTCACGTCGTTGCGTGCCGCGTTCGCCGCGCTGCCCTCGTGCCCTGCGTGATGTCGTCGCCGGGGTAACCGTCGCGGCTCAAAGCTGCCGCGCGATCACCATCCGCTGCACTTCGCTGGTGCCTTCGTAAATCTGCGTGATGCGCGCGTCGCGATAGTGACGCTCGACTTCGTAATCGACCAGGTAACCGTAGCCGCCGTGGATCTGGATCGCGTCCGAACACACGCGCTCGGCCATCTCCGACGCGAACAGCTTCGCCTGCGACGCTTCCGACAGGCACGGCAGCCCGGCGGTGCGCAGCTTCGCCGCGTGATGCACGAGCAGGCGCGCGGCGTTGATCTGCACGGCCATGTCAGCGAGCTTCTGCTGGATCGCCTGGTGCTCGGCGATCGGCTTGCCGAACTGCACGCGCTCGCCCGCATAGCGGCGCGCCTTGTCGAATGCGGCGCGCGCGATGCCGAGCGCCTGCGCGGCGATGCCGATGCGGCCGCCCTCGAGGTTCGACAGCGCGATCTTCAGCCCTTCGCCGCGATTGCCGAGCAGGTTCTCTTCCGGAATCGCGCAGTTCTCGAACGTGATCGGGCACGTATCCGACGCGCGGATGCCCATCTTCTTCTCGGGCTTGCCGACGATGAAGCCCGGCGTGTCGGTCGGCACCAGGAACGCGGAAATGCCGCGCTTGCCGGCTTCCGGGTCGGTCATGGCAAAAACGATCGCCACGCCGGCACGCTGGCCGTTGGTCACGAACTGCTTCGCGCCGTTCAGCACCCATTTGCCGTCGCGCAGCTCCGCACGCGTGCGCAGGTTGTTCGCCTCGGAGCCGGCGTGCGGCTCGGTCAGGCAGAACGCGCCGATCACGCGGCCGGCCGCCATGTCGGCCAGCCAGCGATCCTTCTGCGCCGGCGTGCCGAAGCCGAGGATCGGCCCGCAGCCGACCGAGTTGTGCACGCTCATCATCGTCGCGCACGCGGCGTCGCCGGCGGCGACCTCTTCCATCGCCAGCGCGTAGGCCACGTAGTCCGTATACGAGCCGCCCAGCTCCTGCGGCACGATCATCCCGAGCAGGCCGAGTTCGCCGAGCTGCGCGACGATCGCGTCGGGCAGGTGCGCATCGTGGTCCCACTGCGCCGCGTTCGGCGCCAGCATCTCGGTGGCAAACGCGCGCGCGGCGTCACGGATCATCCGCTGGTCTTCGGTGTAAAGCTCGTCCATGGTGCTGCTGTCTCCCGCGGCCGCCGGGCGCGACCGTCCTTGCGTTTCGATGCAACAAGTGTAGGCAAGCAGGCGCGACTGTTCGATGCTCGCGTCGCTCATTTACACTGAGCGTTTTTGCCACACCGGCGGCATGGATGAAGCAGGAAGACAAGGGAACCGTCGCGATCAGCCTCGTCGCTTACAGCGTTGCGCTCGCGACCCGGCGCGGCGTCGCCGCCGAGCCGCTGCTCGCGCAGGCCGGCATCGCGCCCGCGCTGCTCGGGCAGCCGCGCGCACGGGTGTCCGCGCAACAATACGGCGCGCTGTGGAACGCGATCGCGCGCACGCTCGACGACGAGTTTTTCGGGCAGGATCGCCACCCGATGCGCAGCGGCAGCTTCATCGCGATGAGCCAGGCGGCGCTGTCCGCACGCGACGGCCTGCACGCAATGGCGCGCGCGGTGAATTTCATGCACTGCGTGCTCGACGACCTGCACGCGGAGCTCGACGCGAATCCGCAGCGCGTGCGGCTGCGCTTCGTGCACCGCAACAACGGCGCGACGCCCGCGATGTTCACGTATGCGACCTATTTCATCATCGTGTACGGGCTCACCTGCTGGCTGATCGGGCGGCGCATCCCGCTGCTGCATGCGAGCTTCCGCTGCGACACGCCGCCCGCCGACCACGAATACCCGTCGATGTTCTGTGACGACATGCGCTTCAACGAGCCCGATTCGTATGTCGATTTCGATCCCGAATTCGCGACACTGCCGGTCGTGCAGAACGCGAAGACGCTGAAGACGTTCCTGCGCAACGCGCCGGCGAGCTTCATCGTCAAGTACCGCAACCCGAACGCGCTCGCGCAGCGCGTGCGCGCG
>NZ_JAAGPC010000228.1:0-11895 GCF_017104595.1 Burkholderia sp. Tr-20390
TGCCGGCCTGGCGGGCCCGCGGCGCGCCACCTGCGGCGCGCCGCGCGATTTCGTGCTCGGCGTCACGCTGATGAACGGGCGCGGCGAAATGCTGCGGTTCGGCGGTCAGGTCGTGAAGAACGTCGCCGGCTACGACGTGTCGCGGCTGATGGCCGGCGCGCTCGGCACGCTCGGGCTGATGCTCGACCTGTCGCTCAAGGTGCTGCCGATGCCCGTCGCCGAAGTCACGCTGAAGTTCGAGATGACCGCGACCGACGCGGTGCGCAAGCTCAA
The DNA here is from genome assembly GCF_017104595.1 of Burkholderia sp. Tr-20390. Classification (NCBI taxonomy): domain Bacteria; kingdom Pseudomonadati; phylum Pseudomonadota; class Betaproteobacteria; order Burkholderiales; family Burkholderiaceae; genus Burkholderia; species Burkholderia sp. Tr-20390. Next base: position 274 of record NZ_JAAGPC010000228.1, read on the forward strand.
CGAGTGGGGCGGCCATCCGCTGCCCGTCAGCGCGAGCGGCTGGCGCAACGGCACGCTCGTGCTGCGCCTGTCGGGCGCCGAAGCGGCCGTGAAATCCGCGAAGACGCTGCTCGGCGGCGAAGTCGTCGACGCGGTCGAGGCCGAACGCTTCTGGGCCGGCCTGCGCGAGCATACCGACCCGTTCTTCAACGGCATCCCGCCCGGCTACGCGCTGTGGCGCCTCGCGCTGCCGTCGATCACCGAACCGATGCACCTGCCCGGCACCCAGCTGATGGAATGGGGTGGCGCGCAGCGCTGGTGGATCACCGACGCCGACGCGCAGACCGTGCGAATGAGCGCGAAGCAGGCCGGCGGCCACGCGACGCTGTTCCGCGCGGGCGACGCGTACGATCGCAGCGCGGGCGTGTTCACGCCGCTCCCCGCGCCGATGATGAAAATCCACCGCGGGCTGAAGGCCGCGTTCGATCCCGCGCGCGTCTTCAACCGCGGCCGGCTCTACCCGGATCTCTGAGCGATGCAAACGAACCTCGCCGATTTCATCCGCAATACGCCCGACGGCGACGAAGCCGACGCGATATTGCGCAAGTGCGTGCATTGCGGGTTCTGCACCGCGACCTGCCCGACCTACCAGTTGCTCGGCGACGAACTCGACGGCCCGCGCGGCCGGATCTACCTGATCAAGCAGATGGTCGAAGGCGCGAGCGTCACGCGCAGCACGCAGCAGCACCTCGACCGCTGCCTCACGTGCCGCAGCTGCGAGACGACCTGCCCGTCCGGCGTCCAGTACGGCCGGCTCGTCGAGATCGGCCGCAAGCATGTCGAGGCGCAGGTGCAGCGCCCGGCGCAGCAGCGTCTCGTGCGCCGCCTGCTCGCGAGCCTGGTGCCGAACGAGGCGCTGTTCTCGCCGGTGATGCGGCTCGGCCAGCACGTGCGGCCGCTGCTGCCGAAGCGGCTGCGCGACAAGGTGCCGCCGCGCACGCGGCTGCTCGAATGGCCGCACCTCACGCATACGCGCAAGATGCTGATGCTCGGCGGCTGCGTGCAGCCGTCGATGCTGCCGAACATCAACATCGCGACCGCGCGCGTGCTGGACGCGCTCGGCATCGAGACGGTCGTCTCGCCCGACGCGGGCTGCTGCGGCGCGATCCGCCTGCACCTGAACTATCACGACGAAGCGCTCGACGACGCGCGCCGCAACATCGACGCGTGGTGGCCCCATGTCGAACAGGGTGTCGAGGCGATCGTGATGAATGCGTCGGGCTGCGGCGCGACGGTGCTCGAATACGCGCACCTGCTGCGCGACGACCCGGCCTACGCGGAAAAAGCGCAGCGCATCGTGTCGCTCACGCGCGATATCTCCGACGTGCTGCTCGCGTTCGAGGCCGAACTCGCGACGCTCGCGCGGCGCCGCGCGATCCATACGGTCGCGTACCACCCGCCGTGCACGCTGCAGCACGGCCAGCAGTCGCGCGGCAAGGTCGAACGCCTGCTCGAGACGCTCGGCATCGACGTGCGGCTGCCGGCCGACAGCCATCTGTGCTGCGGGTCGGCCGGCACCTATTCGCTGACGCAGCCGTCGCTGTCGTACCGGTTGCGCAAGCAGAAGCTGCTGAAGCTGCAGGCGCTCGAACCGCAGATGATCGTCTCCGGCAACATCGGCTGCATCGCGCACCTGCAAAGCGGCACGCAGATTCCGGTCACCCACTGGATCCAGCTCGTCGAGCATCTGCTGTACGGCTAGCGCGTGCTCATACGAATGACAGGGGGACGCTGGGCCTCGCGCACGGCGTCCGTATAATGGGCGAATCGATGCGTCGCGTGCCGCGGCGCATCCGCACCATGCCCGCTTCCGTGCCTGCTTTCGTGCCCGTCATGTCCGATCTCGCCGCCCGTCTCGCCTCCGTTCATCGCCGCATCGCCGACGCCGCCCGCGCGGCCGGCCGCGATCCCGCCACCGTGTCGCTGCTCGCCGTGTCCAAAACGTTTCCCGCCGACGACGTGCGCGCCGCGCATGCGGCCGGGCAGCGTGCCTTCGGCGAAAACTACGTGCAGGAATCGATCGACAAGATCGACGCGCTCGCCGACCTGCGTGCGGACCTCGAATGGCATTTCATCGGGCCGCTGCAATCGAACAAGACGCGCCCGGTTGCCGAACGCTTCGACTGGGTCCATTCGGTCGACCGGCTGAAGATCGCGCAGCGCCTGTCGGAACAGCGCCCTGCGCACCTGCCGCCGCTCAACATCTGCGTGCAGGTGAACATCAGCGGCGAGGCGTCGAAGAGCGGCGTTGCGCCGGCCGACGTGGCCGAGGTTGCGCGCGCGGTCGCCGCGCTGCCGTCGCTGCGGCTGCGCGGGCTGATGGCGATTCCCGAACCGGCCGGCGACACCGACGCGCAACGCGCGCCGCATCGTGCGCTGCGTGCGCTGTTCGACACGTTGCGTGCCGACGGCCTGCCGCTCGACACGTTGTCGATGGGCATGTCCGCCGATCTCGACGCGGCGGTGCTCGAAGGCGCGACGATCGTGCGCGTCGGCACCGCGATCTTCGGCGCGCGCGATTACTCGCACTGAACGCCACGCCCTTTTACGCCTTTCCGTTCACTCACTCGCTCAATCCGACATCATGAAAATCGCATTCATCGGCGGCGGCAACATGGCCGCGGCCCTGATCGGCGGCCTGATCAAGCGCGGCGTCGCCGCTGACGGCCTGTATGCCATCGACGTCAACGAAGAGGTGCGCGCGCGCGCCGCCCAGCAGTTCGGCGTGCGCACCGGCGCGGCCATCGACGCGACGCTCGCCGACTACGACGCGGTCGTGCTCGCGGTGAAGCCGCAGGTGCTGAAGGACGTCGCGCAGGCGCTCGCACCTCACCTGAAGACTCAACTCGTGATCAGCATCGCTGCCGGGATCCGCGGCAGCGATCTCGCACGCTGGCTCGGCGACTACGCGCGCGTCGTGCGCACGATGCCGAACACGCCCGCACTCGTCGGCATGGGCGTGACGGGCCTCGCCGCACTGCCGGGCGTCGACGCGGCGGCCCGCGAACTCGCGTCGAACGTGCTGGGTGCAGTCGGTGAAATCGTGTGGTTCGATGACGAGTCGAAGCTCGACGCCGTCACGGCCATTTCGGGCAGCGGCCCCGCGTACGTGTTCTATTTCATCGAAGCGCTGCAGGAAGCCGCGCGCCAGCTCGGCATGAACGACGAACAAGGCCGTGCGCTGGCGGTCGCGACGTTCACGGGTGCCGCGCAACTGGCCGCGCAATCCGGTGAGCCCGCGAGCGTGCTGCGCGAGCGCGTGACGTCGAAGGGCGGCACGACGGCCGCCGCGCTCGCGTCGTTCGACGCGCAAGGCGTGAAGGATGCGATCGTGCGCGGTGCACTCGCGGCCGAAGCGCGTGCGAAGGAAATGGGCGACGAGCTCGGCCGCGCGTGAGCGCGCCTGCGGTGGCCGGCCCGGTGCTCGCTGTACGCGTTGGGCGCCCCGCCCCGTCATGCTGATTTGCACGAACAACAAAAAAGCGGCCCAGGCCGCTTTTTTGTGGGTACCGCGTCTAGCATCGCATACCGCCTGCGGTGCGATCGCGAAATTCAGCTCCCCGCCAGCAGGTAATGCACGGCGATCCCGGCGAACAGCACGCCGCCGAGCCAGTTGTTGTGCCGGAACGCCGCGAAGCACGGCATCCGCTCGCGGTCCTTGATCAGCGTGTAGTGATACAACGCGCAGCCGACCGCCGCCGCCCAGCCGGCCCAGTATGCGAGGCCGAAGCCGAGCGTCACGCCGATCCACACGTAGATGCCGAGCGTCACCGCGTAGCACAGCATCACGGCCGCGACGTCGAAGCGGCCGAACGTCAGCGCGGACGTGCGGATGCCGATCTTGATGTCGTCGTCGCGATCGACCATCGCATATTCGGTGTCGTATGCGACCGACCAGAAGATGTTCGCGACCAGCATCACCCACGCGATCGTCGGCACCGTGTCCTGCACGGCCGCGAACGCCATCGGGATGCCGAAGCCGAACGCGATGCCCAGATAGGCCTGCGGAATCGCGAAGAAGCGCTTCATGAACGGATACGAGCCCGCGACGAACAGCGCGACGACGGACAACTGCTTCGTCAGCGTGTTGAGCGGCAGGATCAGCAGGAACGAGATGAAGGCGAGCCCGACCGCGATCGCGATGGCTTCCCATGCGCGGATCTTGCCCGACGTCAGCGGCCGGTCGGCCGTGCGCTTTACATGGCGGTCGAAGTCGCGGTCGGCGTAATCGTTCATCGCGCAGCCGGCCGAGCGCATCAGCAGCGTGCCGAGCGAGAAGATCACGAGCAGCGGCCAGCGCGGATGGCCGTCCGACGCGATCCACAGCGCGTTGAGCGTCGGCCACAGCAGCAGCAGGCTGCCGATCGGCTTGTCCATCCGGACGAGCCGCAGATACAGGGGAAAGCGGGCAAGCATGGCGAGGCACCGGGAAGATAACCCCGGCATTTTAGAGCCGAGCGGTGCTTCGCGTCATGTCGGCACGGCCCGCGGGCGCTCGCGGCCGGACGCCGGCGCGCTGCCCGCACCCGCTGCACGTGGCCGAGCCGCAACGCGCATCAATCAAGGGACAGAGCCGGCGCACGCACGGATCCGCGCAGCGCGCCGGACTGGGTTCAGCCCGACGACGGCGGATCAATCAGGGCCGGAGTCACGATGCGCAGGCTTCGGCCAGCCTGCCGCGCGTTGCACGCCTACGCGAGCAACGACCGCAGCATCCACGCGGTTTTTTCATGAATTTGCAGGCGCTGCGTCAGCAGGTCGGCGGTCGGCTCGTCGCTCGCCGCATCGGCAAGCGGAAAGATCGCACGCGCGGTACGCACGACAGCCTCGTGCCCTCCGACGAGCTGGCGGATCATGTCTTCGGCAGCGGGCACACCGTTCGCTTCCGGCACCGACGACAGTTTCGCGAAATCACCGAAGGTGCCCGGCGCGACGACGCCGAGCGTGCGAATGCGTTCGGCAACCGAATCGACCGCGAGCCACAATTCGTTGTACTGCTCCTCGAACATCAGGTGCAGCGTGTTGAACATCGGGCCCGTGACGTTCCAGTGGAAATTGTGGGTCTTCAGGTACAGCGTGAACGTATCGGCAAGCAGGCGCGACAGGCCTTCCGCGATCTTCTTGCGGTCCTTGTCGCTGATGCCGATGTTGATCTGGGCAGCTTGAGTTTTCCTGGCCATGTTCCGTACTCCTTATTCAATGAAACAGAGCAATGAAAGTGAATCGGACTACCTGCCTATTGATACCACACCTGCCGCACGCGCGTGGCGAGCGAAACGCCTCGCTCAGGCGGCCGCGATCGCGTGCAGCGCCTGCGACACCAGTTCGGCCGCCCCGCCGATGACGATGGCGGATCCGACGACGTATCGCGCGACCTCTGCCGGCGACGCCAGTACAGCGCGCGTTTTCAACATCATTTGCGTCATGATCGTCACTCCTTCAACAATACTCAGGGTCAGGAAGAAACGGCCGGTCGGACGACCGGCCGTTTCCCGTTACTGCCTCACCGCACTACCGCGCGGCGACGCTTACGCGAGGTCGAAGCGGTCCAGGTTCATCACCTTGTTCCAGGCCGCGACGAAGTCGTGCGCGAACTTCTCCTTCGCATCCGCGCTGCCGTACACCTCGGCCAGCGCACGCAGTTGCGCATGCGAGCCGAAGATCAGGTCGACGCGCGAGCCCGTCCACCTGACCTGGCCCGTCGCCCGATCGCGCCCTTCGAACACGTCGTTCGCGGCCGACACCGGCTTCCATTCCGTGCCCATGTCGAGCAGGTTCACGAAGAAGTCGTTCGTCAGCGCTTCCGGACGATCGGTGAACACGCCCAGCTTCGCATCGCCGGCGTTCGCACCCAGCACGCGCAGGCCACCGACGAGCACCGTCATCTCAGGCGCGGTCAGCGTCAGCAGTTGCGCCTTGTCGACCAGCAGCGCCTCGGCCGGCGTCTTGTATGCATGCTTCAGGAAGTTGCGGAAACCGTCCGCGACCGGCTCGAGCACGGCCATCGCTTCGATATCGGTCTCTTCCTGCGACGCATCCGCACGGCCCGGTGCGAACGGCACCGTCACCGCGACGCCCGCGTTCTTCGCAGCCTGCTCGACACCGGCCGCACCGGCCAGCACGATCAGGTCGGCGAGCGACACCTTCTTGCCGCCCGTCTGCGCATCGTTGAACGCCTTCTGCACGCCTTCGAGCGTCTCGAGCACCGTCGCGAGTTCAGCCGGACGGTTCACTTCCCAATCCTTCTGCGGCGCCAGGCGGATACGCGCACCGTTCGCGCCGCCGCGCTTGTCCGACCCGCGGAACGTCGCAGCCGACGCCCATGCGGTCGACACGAGCTGCGACACCGACAGGCCCGTAGCCAGCACCTTCGCCTTCAGCTCGGCGACGTCGGCGGCGTCGATCAGCGGGTGATCGACCGCCGGGATCGGGTCCTGCCACAGCAGGTGTTCCGCCGGCACGTCCGGGCCGAGATAGCGGGAACGCGGGCCCATGTCGCGGTGCGTGAGCTTGAACCAGGCGCGCGCGAACGCGTCGGCGAACTCGGCCGGGTTCTCGTAGAAACGGCGCGAAATCTTCTCGTAGGCCGGATCGAACCGCAGCGACAGGTCGGTCGTCAGCATCGTCGGGCGATGCTTCTTCGACGCGTCGAATGCATCCGGAATCACCTCGCCTGCATCCTTCGCGACCCACTGGTGCGCGCCGGCCGGGCTCTTCGTGAGCTCCCACTCGTAGCTGAACAGGTGCTTGAAGAAGTCGTTGCTCCACTGCGTCGGCGTCGACGTCCACGTGACTTCGAGGCCGCTCGTGATGGCATCCTTGCCCTTGCCCGTGCCGAACGTGCTCTTCCAGCCGAGACCCTGCTGCTCGAGGCCCGCGGCTTCCGGCTCGGGGCCGACGTTCGACGCCGGACCGGCGCCGTGCGTCTTGCCGAACGTGTGGCCGCCCGCGATCAGCGCGACCGTCTCTTCGTCGTTCATCGCCATGCGCGCGAACGTCTCGCGGATGTCATGCGCGGCGGCGACCGGATCGGGGTTGCCGTCCGGACCTTCCGGGTTCACGTAGATGAGGCCCATCTGCACCGCGGCGAGCGGGCTTTCGAGTTCGCGCTTGCCCGTATAGCGGCTGTTCGGGCCGCCGCTCAGTTCCAGCCAGATCTTTTCCGAACCCCAGTACACGTCGTCCGGTTCCCACGTATCGACGCGGCCGCCGGCGTAGCCGAAGGTCTTGAAGCCCATCGATTCGAGCGCGACGTTGCCGGTCAGGATCAGCAGGTCGGCCCACGAGATGTTGCGGCCGTACTTCTGCTTGATCGGCCACAGCAGGCGGCGCGCCTTGTCGAGGCTGACGTTGTCCGGCCAGCTGTTGAGCGGAGCGAAGCGCTGCTGCCCGCCGCCCGCGCCGCCGCGGCCGTCGGCCGTGCGGTACGTGCCGGCGCTGTGCCAGGCCATGCGGACGAACAGGCCGCCATAGTGGCCGAAGTCGGCCGGCCACCAGTCCTGCGACGCCGTCATCAGTGCGTGCAGGTCCTGCTTCACCGCCTCGAGGTCCAGCTTCTTGAACGCTTCGGCGTAGTCGAAATCCTTGTCCATCGGATCGGACAGCGCCGAATGCCGGTGCAGGATGTTCAGGTTCAGCTGATTCGGCCACCAGTCCTTGTTCGTCGTGCCGCCACCAGCGGTGTGGTTGAACGGGCACTTCGTTTCGTTCGACATGCTTTTTCTCCTTGTCTTGCTCGTAGGCCCCCACGTGCCAGGCGCGGTTCGTGGAGCATTGCGGGGGGATGAAACGGAACAGGCGGTTCCTCCTGTCGTACTACGGGACGTCGTGCGCGGCCTGCGACCGGCTTTCCCGCTGCGACGCGCCGCAGGCGGGGCGCTCGGGAAAGCGGCTGCCGGCAGTCGTCGTGCCGGCGAGGCGGTCGGCTTTTCGGGTATCGGACATGCAATGCTCCCTCATGGCTCGGCGGCAGTTAGTCGGGGGAACACAGGACCGGTGTGCGGCGGCACTCATCCGCCATACACACGGTCCGCCAGGTACGCGAACGCAATCGGACGCAGGCTGCGAACGGCCGCCCTGGCGCGATGTACGACCGCGTCGCGCGACGGGACGTTCCGCTGCGCGTGCTGCAATACCGACCGCATCATGACATCCTCCTTTGACGCTTGCATCCAACGTGCTGATCAGTCGTCGACCTCACGCCGATCCGTGGAGAAGATTCTATCTAGATCTATCGATTAATTGAATTTGATAAATTTCATCTATTCGATAGAGAAAAATAAACGGGGTCGCAAGACCCCGTTCATCGTGCCGCCACACGCGCATGCTGGAGCGTGCTCAGTTCATCGTCGCCGGCATGTCGAGCTTCGCGACACCCGGCAGCTCGCACGCGGAAATCGCGTCGCTGATCGCGTCGATCGCGGGCATCCGCGTGAAGCTCTTGCGCCACACGAGCACCACGCGGCGGTCGGGCACCGGCTCGTTGAACGGCACGTACGACAGCAGTTCGGCATCGGGGCCGTTCGCGCGCGGGCCGACCTCGGCGACCGACATCCGCGGCAACACGGTGATGCCGACACCGCTTGCGACCATGTGGCGGATCGTCTCGAGCGACGAGCCCTCGAAGGTCTTCTGGATGCCGTCGGCCGTCTGCGAGAAGCGCATCAGCTCCGGGCACACGCCGAGCACGTGATCGCGGAAGCAGTGGCCGTTGCCGAGCAGCAGCATGGTTTCCTGCTTGAGATCCTCGGCGTCGATTTCCTCGCGCTTTTCCCACGGATGGCCGGCGGGCAGCGCGACGACGAACGGCTCGTCGTACAGCGGGCGCACCATCAGGCCGGTTTCCGGGAACGGCAGCGCCATGATCGCGGCGTCGATCTCGCCCTGCTTGAGCAGTTCGAGCAGCTTCAGCGTGTAGTTTTCCTGCAGCATCAGCGGCATCTGCGGGACACGCTGGATCATCTGCTTGACGAGCGTCGGCAGCAGATAGGGCCCGATCGTGTAGATCACACCGAGACGGAACGGGCCGACCAGCGGATCCTTGCCCTGCTTCGCGATCTCCTTGATCGCGAAGGTCTGCTCGAGCACGCGCTGCGCCTGCGTGACGATCTGGTCACCGATCGGCGTGACGCTCACTTCGCTCGCGCCGCGTTCGAAAATCTGCACGTTGAGCTCGTCTTCGAGCTTCTTGATCGCCACCGACAGCGTCGGCTGGCTCACGAAGCATGCTTCGGCCGCGCGGCCGAAATGCCGTTCGCGCGCGACCGCGACGATGTATTTCAATTCAGTCAGCGTCATTGTGGGTCAATCAGAGATATACAAGCGATAGGTTTAATTTATACACCCTGTGACACCGGTTCGCCAAGTTTCTCAGCATCGGAATGCTTCAAACGGCGGTTTTAAATCCGGCCCCGACCCGCGGATCAGGCCTTCAGATACTGCTCCCGCGCACCGAGCCAGCGCGCGAGATGCTGCGTGACGACCTCCGGATACGCGGCAATCAGCCGCGACGCGGCTTCGCGGGCCGGCTCGATCAGCCAGCCGTCGGTCTCGAGGTTCGCGAAGCGCAGCATCGCCGCGCCCGACTGGCGCGCGCCGAGGAATTCGCCGGGGCCGCGGATCTCGAGGTCGCGCCGGGCGATCTCGAAGCCGTCGGTCGTCTCGCGCATCGTCTTCAGCCGCTCGCGTCCCGTGAGCGACAGCGGCCCCGTGTACAGCAGCACGCACACCGACGCCGCGGTGCCGCGCCCGACCCGGCCGCGCAGCTGGTGCAGCTGCGCAAGGCCGAAGCGCTCGGCGTGCTCGATCACCATCAGCGACGCGTTCGGCACGTCGACGCCGACCTCGATCACGGTCGTCGCGACGAGCAACTGCACGTCGTTGCGCGTGAACGCCTCCATCACGGCCGCCTTGTCGGCCGGCGACAGCCGGCCGTGCACGAGCCCGACCTTCAGCTCCGGGAGCGCGGCGGCCAGCGTCTCGTATGTCTCGACGGCCGTCTGCAGCTGCAGCGTCTCGCTCTCCTCGATCAGCGGGCACACCCAGTACACCTGGCGCCCGGTCAGCGCGGCCTCGCGCACACGGGCGATCACCTCCTCGCGCCGCGCATCGCCGACGAGGCGCGTCAGCACGGGCGTGCGGCCCGGCGGCAGCTCGTCGATCGTCGAGACTTCGAGATCGGCGTAATACGTCATCGCGAGCGTGCGCGGAATCGGCGTGGCCGACATCATCAGCTGGTGCGGCTGGAAGTCGCGTGCGCCGTTGGCCGCGTTCGCGGCCTTCGCACGCAGCGCGAGCCGCTGCTCGACGCCGAAGCGGTGCTGTTCGTCGACGATCACGAGGCCGAGCCGCGCGAATTCGACGGTGTCCTGGATGATCGCGTGCGTGCCGATCACGAGCTGCGCGGTGCCGAGCGCGGCCGCCTCGATCGCCGCGCGCTTCTCCTTCGCCTTCAGGCTGCCCGCGAGCCACGCGACCGTGACGCCGAGCGGCTCGAGCCACGCGCGCAGCTTGCGCGCGTGTTGTTCCGCGAGGATTTCGGTGGGCGCCATCAGCGCGGCCTGGTAGCCGGCGTCGATCGCCTGCGTGGCGGCCAGCGCCGCGACGACCGTCTTGCCGCTGCCGACGTCGCCCTGCAGCAGGCGCTGCATCGGGTGCGCAAGGGTAAGATCGTTCGCGATTTCGTCGACGACGCGCGCCTGCGCGCCCGTCAGCGTGAACGGCAGCGCGGCATAGAGCCGGGTCGTCAATGCATCGGCATCGCTCGCGGCGCGGCGCGGCATCGCGGGCGCCGCACGCGTGCGGCGCTCCTCGTGCGCGCGCTTGAGCGACAACTGCTGCGCGAGCAGCTCCTCGAACTTGATGCGCGTCCACGCCGGATGCGAGCCGTCCATCAGCGCGGCTTCGTCGGAATCGACGCGCGGGTGGTGCAGGATGCGCACCGCCTGCTCGAGCGTCGGCACGTCGAGCGGTTTCAGATAGTCGCGCTGGATCTCGGGCGGCAGCAGCTCGGGCAGCGGCGTGCGCTCGACCGCGTTCTCGATCGCCTTGCGCAGATAGGCCTGCGACACGCCGGCCGTGCTCGGATAGACGGGCGTGAGCACCTGCGGCAGCGGCGCATCCGCTTCGACGACGCGCACCGCCGGATGCACCATCTCCATCCCGAAGAAGCCGCCGCGCACGTCGCCGCGCACGCGCAGCCGCTGGCCGACGGCCATCTGCTTGACCTGCGAGCCGTAGAAATTCAGGAAGCGCAGCACGAGATGCTCGCCGTCATCGTCCTGGATCTTCACGACCAGCTGGCGGCGCGGCCGGTATGCGACCTCGTTGTCGAACACGACGCCTTCGGTCTGCGCGATGCCGCCCGGCAGCAGCTCGCCGATCGGCGTGAGCGTGGTTTCGTCCTCGTAGCGCATCGGCAGATGCAGCACGAGATCGATCGAGCGCGTGAGGCCGAGCTTCGCGAGCTTGTCGACGGTCTTCACGGGTTTGTCGGCGGCAGGCTTCTTCTTGCGCTTCGCGCCGGCCGCGCCTGCCGCGTCGCTGTCAGCCGCGCCATCGGCATCGGGCGCGGCGGCGGCCGGC